>CAYFYS010000023.1:0-11338 GCA_964347365.1 uncultured Rhodospirillaceae bacterium
GGTCGGGGACCAGCGATGAAGTTCCGCATCGAATACTGCGTGGCCTGAAACTACGAACCCCGCGCCCTCCGTGCGAGGGACCGGTTGCGGGCGCTGGGTGCCGAGGCGGAGATCGCCCCGGGTGTGCGCGGCGCCTTCGAGATCACCCGCGACGGCGCGACGGCCTTCTCCAAGCTCGCCACCGCCCGCTTCCCCACGGACCAGGAGATCGACGCCCTGGTCGGCGGCTGACCCCGGCGCAGCTTCTGCGGAGACTCGCGTTGGCCGACGATTGCGGGCGCCACGCTTTCGTGGGCCGGGCGCGGACGGTAGCCTCGCCGTTCGTGATCGACCGTGGGAGGACGGCATGGGCGGGTTGCTGGAAGGTCATCGCGCGGCGGTGACCGGCGGCGGGTCGGGGATCGGGCGCGCCATCGCGGCGGGTTACGCCGAACAGGGCGCGGAGATCGTGATCCTGGACGCAAACGCCGAGGCGGCCGGCGCGGTCTGCCGGGAGATCGCCGCAGCCGGCCATGCGGCACACGGCATGGCGCTCGACGTCACCGACCGCGCGATGTGCACCGACATCGCGCAGCGGGTCGCCGAGACCGTCGGCGACATCTCGATCCTGGTGAACAACGCCGGGATCAACCGCCGTACCCCGTTCACCGGCGACCGGGCGGCCGTGGCACGAGACTGGGACGACATCATGGCCGTCAACCTCCAGGGCATGTTCAACGTCACCCACGCCTTTGTCGATCAGCTCCGGGCACGGCGCGGCCGGGTGGTCAATATCGGCTCCATCCAGTCCTTCGTCCATGTGCGCACGCCGAACTCGCTGGCCTATACGACCTCCAAGCACGGCGTGCTGGGCTTCACCCGCGCGCTTGCCGCGGAACTCGGCAAGGACGGCGTGCGGGTCAACGCCATCGGCCCGGGGCTGATCGAGACGCCGCTCAACGCGCGGGCGCGCGCCAACAACCCCGAACTCATCGACGTCTTCGTCGACCACACGCCGCTGGGCCGTACCGGCAAGCCTGAAGACATCGTGGGCCCGGCGGTGTTTCTCGCCTCGGACCTGTCGGGATACGTTACCGGCGGGATCGTGATGGCCGACGGCGGCTACCGGTCGATCTGACGGGCAGGGTCTGAGGGCGCGCTGCCGTCGAGGACGCGCGGCAGATGTCCGGTCCCGGTGGGGATGGACCGTGCCGGGGCGATCGAGTCCGCCGACCAGATGCGGCCGCGGTTGCGCATCCGCTCGCGGGCGACTTTGGCCGACCAGTCCTGGGTGTATTCGGTCAGCGGACGCTCGCGGGTCTCCCAGCGGGCGAGCGCGGCGCCGATATCGGGGATCTCGTCCAGCGCCACGGCAAGCGCCAGCGCGTTGGCCATGGCGAGCCCAGCGCCCTGGCCAAGCGAGGGCACCATGGCGTGCGCCGAGTCGCCGACGATCGCAACCCGGCCCGCCGCCCAGCGGGTGAGCTTGCAGGTCTCATAGGCGTCATAGCGACCATCGGCGGCGGCCCGGCGGATCGTTGGTTCGAGATCGGGGAAGGCGGGCGCCCAGATATCGGCCCGCACCGGGACGGAGGTCGCCGCCAAGTCGTCCACCGGCGCCATCATCGCCAGGTACAGTTCGTCGTCGTTGCACGGCACGTAGAGGATCCTGAGCCGCCGGCTGGAAGGGTTGAAGATGTCGATCACCCGCTCCCACGGCCCCTCGCCCAGCGCCTCCAGGCAACGCGGCGCCAGAACCCGCAACAGGCCGAGCGGCGCCACGTGGCGCTCCTTGTGCAAGCCCAGCGAATCGCGCACCCGGGAGCGGATACCGTCGGCGCCGATCACAAGATCGGCCGGAAACCGCCCGCCGCGGGCGGTCAGCAGCACGCCCGCGCGCTCGGCGCCAACCGCCTCGGAGTCGGTCCGCACGTCGATCCCCACGCGGTCGGCGACAGCCAGGATCGCCGCGTACAGCGACTGACGCGTCATGGTCAGCATGCGGTCGTTGGTGCGCGCGCAGAACCGCGTGCGCTCGATCACCGTGCGGCGCTCGCGCACCTCGTAGACGAAGCCCTCGTGCGCGTTGGCGAGCACGTCCTCATAGGCGCCGATCGCCTTGAGCACCCTGAGCCCGTTCTCCCAGATGAAGATCCCGGCGCCGAAGGCCCGCAACGCCGGGGCGCGCTCGTGGATACGCACCGACCAGCCGCGCTGGCGCAGCGCGATGCCGGCGACCAGCCCTGCGAAGCCCGCCCCGGCGATCTCGGCATGGCGTCTGCCCGCTTCCATGGCGGGGAGAGTATCACCGATAACGTGGCACGGTAACGGAACCCGGGGCGAGCCGCCCGGTCAATGCTGGCGGGGGCCGACGACGAGGGCCTCGATCGTCGCCTCGCCCAGAGCGCGCGCAGCCTCCAGCCGGTGCAGGCCTTCGACCAGCACGTAGCGCTCCTTGTCGCGGCGAACCTGGATGGGGATCTTCAGCCCGTTGTCGATGATGTCCTCGGCCAGCCCCGTCACCTTGGCCTCGTCGAGGGTCTGACGGCGCTTTACCGGGACGTAGATCCGATCGAGAGCGATCGCAACCGCGTTCAGCACGGCGTGTCCCTCCTCCGGCACGTCTGGTCAGTCTAGCCCGCACCGGCGCGCACGCGAAGGGTGGCGGCGGGTCAACGAACGTCCGATAATCCGCCGGGTCGCGTGCGAGGGCCCGCCGTTCCGTCCGCAGCGAAGGACATGCGCCAGGCAACGGGGTTGGCGATGGAGCCGGTCAAGATCACGCTGTTTCGTTGGGCAGGCCAGTGGGGGCCGTTCAAGGTCAAGATCCCTTGCGGCGAATGCTCGCTGACCGGGGACGTGATCGCCGACACGATGGCGAGCGAGCTCGACGGCATCCCCGTCGCGCTGGAGACCCGCGACTGGCTGAGCCAGTGGTGGCGCCCGCTGCCCAAAGGCGGCTGGCACGCACCGATCGTCATGGTCGAAGATCGTGTGATCAGCCAGGGCGCGGCGCTCAACCGGGGGGTGCTGACCCAGGCGGTGATCGCCGCACACGCCGCGCGCGCGCCGATCACCGGCAACCGGGTTTTCGGCAAGCAGACCTGCCCGCACTGCGTGCGCGCCAAGGGCTATCTGGACGCGGCGGGGATCGGCTACACCTATCATGACGTGGTGCGCGAGCCGGCCGCGCTCTACGAGATGCTGGCCCGGGTCAAGCCGATCGTCGGATCCAAGACGCCGATCACGGTGCCGCAGATCTGGATCGATTCCCGCTATGTCGGCGGGGCGGATGCGCTGGCGGAGATCGTCCAGGGCCCGGTCGAGCCCAACCCCGACCGCGGCCAGTGTTCGATATCCCCCGGCCGTTTGAAGGACGTGCCGAAACCCGCCTGAAGCGTCGTTCGCCACCGCCCGGCCCCGTCACGGTGCCGAGCCCGGCCGGCGGGGCGGGGCGACGCAGAGTCGAGGAGAGGTGAGGCGTTTGCGCTGCGAAGTGGTCGCCATCGGCACCGAGCTGCTGCTCGGCCAAATCACCGACACCAATTCGGCATGGATCGGCGCACAGCTCGCCCTGATCGGCGTGGACTCGCATTTTCAGGTCAAGGTGGGCGACAACGCCGAACGCATGGCCTGTTGCATCCGCCAGGCGCTGGACCGGGCCGAGGCGGTGATCTGCTGTGGCGGGCTGGGGCCGACCCAGGACGACATCACCCGCGGGGTCATCGCCGAGGTCATGGGGGTGGCGCTGCGCCGCGACCCGGTGATCGAGCAGAAAATCGTCGCGCTGTTCGCCCGACGCGGCCGGGTGATGACCGAGAACAACCGGCGTCAGGCCGACATCCCCGTGGGCGGATTACCGATCCCCGAGATGCCGGGCACTGCCCCGGGGCTGATCTGTCCAGTGGGCGAGAAAGTGATCTATGCGGTCCCGGGCGTCCCCTTCGAGATGCGTGCGATGCTGGCCGGCACCGTGCTCCCCGATCTGCGCCGCCGTGCCGGCGGCGAAGCGGCGATCCGCAGCCGGGTGCTGCGCACCTGGGGGCACAGCGAATCGGGTCTGGCCGAGATCCTGGCCAACCGCATCGCGGTTCTCGACGGGCCCGGCAACCCGACCCTAGCCTTCCAGGCCAGCGGCATGGACGGGCTCAAAGTGCGGATCACCGCCAAGGCGAGCAGCGAGGCCGAAGCCGCAAGGATGATCCACGCCGAGGAGACGGTGGTCCGCGGCCTGCTCGGCGATGCGGTCTTCGGCGTAGACGACCAGTCGATGGAGATCGTCGTGCTGGATCTGCTGCGCGCTTCGGGCAGGACGCTGGCAGTCGCGGAGATGCTGACGGGCGGCCTTCTCGCCGCGAGGATGAGCGCGGCGGACCCTGCGATGGCAACGTTCCTGGGCGGGCGCGTCGGCGCCTGGGACGCGGACAGGAACACCGTGCCAAGGGGGCCGGACGGCGCACGCCGCGCCGCGGTCGCGATCCGCGAGGCGCTGGGGGCCGACTTCGGCATCTCCGCCCTCGGCCCCACGCCGGACGAGGACGTCCCGCCCGGTACCGTCCACATGGGCATCGCCGGAACGCGGGCCGCAACGACGCGCCGGGCGGTGCTTCCCGGGGACCGCAACCGGGTGCGCGAATATGCGGTGATCAGTCTCCTGGACGCCCTGCGCAGGACCCTGCAGGACAACGGACCGGGGGACGGCTAGGCTGAGGGCCGCAAGGCGGGAAGGATCAATTCGTGGAACGGCTTTCGATCGGACATGTCGGTCTTCACGTGCGCGATCTCGAAGAAGAGATCGCCTTTCTCGAACTGCTCGGTGCCGAGGTGACGTCCATCGGCCAGGCACCGACGGGCCGGGTCGCCTTCGTCAGCCTCGATGGGGTGCGCCATCATAGTCTGGCCCTGTTCGAGGACGGCGCCGCGCTGCCCAGCGGGAACTCCAAGACCGAGCGCACCGGCGTGCACCACATCGCGATGCCCGCCGCAACCCGCGCCGATGTCCAGGCGTGGCAACGGAAGCTGGCGGCGCAAGGCTTGGAGATCGACGGCCCCTACGTCCAGGGACCTGAAGGCGGCCGCATCGACGGCGGCAGCGGCAGTTATGCGATCTTTTTCAACGATCCCAACGGCATCTGCTTCGAGATCTATGCCGGCGCCATGACCCTGCCCGCGTTTCGCAAGGCCCGCGCCGCCGACCGGGACCGGCCATGCGGCTGGGGCTGATCGGGCACGGCGCCATCGGCCGGGCGATCGTCGAACGCCTGGATGCCGAAGATGCCCTGGCGAGCCTCGCCGGGGTCCTGGTCCGCTCCGATCCGGCCACCGACCCGGGCGTGCCGGTCTTTCGCGCCCTCGATGCGCTGTTGGCGGCCCGCCCCGAGATCGTGATCGAGGCGGCCGGCCACGGCGCGGTGGCGGCGTTGGGACCGGCGATCCTGGAACGGGGTGCCGACCTCGTCATCGCCGCGGTGGGCGCGCTCGCCGATTCGCGCGTGGCGGAACGGCTGGAAGCCGCGCAATCGGGCGGCGGGCGGGTGATCGTCCCGCCCGGGGCGATCGCCGGGCTCGACGGGCTGGTGGCTGCGCGGACCGCCGGCCTGTCGCGCGTGCTCTACACCTCCTTCAAGCCGCCGCACGCCTGGCACGGCACACCGGCCGAACGGGCGATCGATCTCGATCACGCCGAGGAGGAGGTGGTCTTCTTCACCGGGTCGGCGCGCGCGGCAGCCAGCCTCTACCCGCAGAACGCCAACGTCGCCGCCGCCGTGGCCATCGCCGGGCTCGGTTTCGAGGATACCGAGGTCCGGCTGGTCTCCTCGCGCCGCCTCGCCGACCCGCTCGGGGTGATCGAGGCCGAGGGCGTCTTCGGCACGTTCCGTTTCGAGATCCTCGCCCTCGCCTCGCCGACCAACCCAAAGACCTCCGCACTCACCGCCTACAGCCTCCTGGAGACCGCGCGCAGGGGCATCGGCGTCCCGGCATTCGGTTGACGACGGCGCCCGTGCGCGGCGGGCGCGGGCTCATTCACGCCCTTCCCGGGTCCAGGCGGCGAGATCGCATCGCCGCACGAACAGGACATCGTCATGGGCGCGGGCATGATCCAGACAGGTCCTGATCGAAGGAATCAGGGCCGGACGGCCCGCGACGTGGCAATGAAGTACGATCTCGATCCATTTCGGACGGCCCCGGCCACCTTCTTCGTAGAGCAGATCGAACGTGTCCACGAAGCCGTCCCGGAGGACGGACGGCCCGTTTCGCGGGGCGAGCCAGTTGGTGAGATCATTGGCGGCAAGCCCCGGGGTGGGGATGATGGCGATCGGCCCGCCGGGGGTATCGGCAACGAAGGGCAAATCGTCGGAGGCATCATCGCCGGCCCACAGATAGCCCTCCGAGGCGAGGATCGCGTTGGACTCCGCAGTGCCGGCATAGCCCGGGCTCAGCCAGCCGACCGGGCGGGCAGGCGCGGCGGCCACCAGCGCTTCGGTGCAGCGCCGGATCTCGGCGCGGACGTCATCGGGCGTGCGCCCGCCCATCGGCCGGTCGTTCACCCAGCCGTGCCCGACGATCTCGTGCCCGGCTGCGGCGAAGGCTGCAACGACCTCGGGATGTTCGGCCGCGGCGCGCCCGCTGGTATAGACTTGGCCTGCGATGCCGTAGCCCTCCAGCAGGTCCAGAAGGCGCCAGGCGCCGGCCTTCCAGCCATAGTCCGCATAGGACAGGGAGAAGGGGTCGGCCCCCGCGGCCGCGCCCGAGGTGACGAATTGCGAGCGCGCCTCGAACGCTTCGAAGGCGAGGCCGACCGAGACCGCGATCCGCGCATCGCCGGGCCAGCGCCACGGGGCGCGATCGGGCCGGTCGTTCATCGCAGGCACGCCCGGTTCATGAAACCGTCTCCAGCAGCGCCCCGACTCGCCGGGCGCTGTCGGGCGCGGCCGGCGCAAAGCGCTCGGCGTCATCGGCGGTATACCAGCGCGTGACGGCGCGATCGAAGCTGTCCCGGGCACGGATGCGCGCAAACCACTCCCGGACCCGCGGACGCGCGGTGAGAAACGCCTCCAGGATGCCCAGCATTGCGAGCCGGTTGACGTAAGGGGTCGCTGCGGCGTCGGCCAGCGAGTAGAGCCCGCCGCCGAGCCACGACCCGTCGGCCAGCGCCTTTTCCATCGCGTCCAGCAGCCGTTCGAAATCGCGCAGCGCATCGATCACATAGGGGCTGTCCAGGCCCTCGGTATACACCGAACGCTGGCGGTCCCGGCGGCGGGCATCGGGAATCCTGATCATCCGGTCCTCGATCGCCTGCGGTGTCGGATAGTCCTTCCTGAAGGCGATCGCATGGGTGAGCACGCCGCAGGACGGGTGGATGGCCTCATCGATCAGCTTCATCAGCCAGCGCACCCGATATCGGGCCAGCGCATCGACCGGCATCATTGCCGGATCCGGGAAGACGTCCTCGAGGTAGAGCTGGATGAGCGAAGATTCCAGGATCACGTCGGGGCCATGGACCAGCGCCGGGACGACCGCACCGGGGTGGATCTTCAAGTAATCGAGAGCGAACTGGCCGCCGCGGCGCAGATCGACGAAGCGGCCCTCGTAGGCGATCGATTTCTCCATCAGCGTCAGGCGCACCTTGATGACGCACACCGATGTCGAATGTTCGTAGAGCACCGGCACGGCACCGCCCTCACGCATAGAGAATCTGGCCGCAGCCGGTGTCGAAACCCGCGATGGGCGCATAAAAGACGCGCTCGGCAGAGCGGCCCGCGAACGCGCCGGCGAGCAGGATCCAGGCACGGATCTCCGCGGTCGCGCTGCCGGCCCGGTTGATCCGGGCATCGCTCAGCCCGGCCAATTCCTCGTCCTCGCCCGCAACGAGCCGGTCGAGAAACCATTCATCGAACGCAACGTCGATCGCGCCCTGGGTGGACGTGCCGACCGAATGCGACAGACCGCCGGTGGCGATGATCCCGACGCGCTTTTCCGCATCCCAGTCCGCGATCGCGGCGGCCAGCCATCCGCCCACCGCATGGCAGCGCCGGACGGAGGGCATCGGCCGCGAGGCGCAGTTGACGAACACTGGCACCATGGGCACCGATCCGTCCGGGTCGAGCTTGTGCAGAGGCACCATGATCCCGTGATCCGCCTCCCAGAACTCCGAGACCGCCCAGTCGACGCCGCCACCCGGCCCGCCGTCGAGCCCGCGTTCGATCAGATAGCCGGACAAGCCCGCATCGCTGCGGACCGTCCGCCAGGGATAGCCCACCGCGCGCGATCTGGCCTCCACCGGCCCCGCGAAGGACTCGAACAGGCCGATGCAGAATGCCGGCATGTTGTCGAGGAAGAACTTGTTGACATGTTCGGCGGTCACGATCACGCACACGTCCGGCGCCGCTTCGCGCAAGGCCCTGGCCAGCCGCGCGTAGCCGGCATCGAAGGCTGCCACCTGATCGGCCTCGCCCTGCGCGCGCGCGTTGACGATATGGGCCAGATGGGACGTCGCCAACCCCAGGCAAAGCTCAGCCACGGCGGTCGGTCTCCAGAGCCTGCGGGAAGGTTTCCGGCGCGTGGCCGTGCAGGATATAGAATTTGAAGATCAAGTTCGGCAGCGCGCCGCCGGCGACCAGACCCGCCCAGTCCGGACCCAGGAGCGCCGCACGCGCGGCCGGATCCAGCGGGTAGCGCGCCACGTAGCCCTCCCTGTCGGCGTCGAAGGCCGCGCGGGATTCGGCCTGGCCGAGGTCGAACAGCGCCCGGTTGAGCCAGTAGCGGGCCGATGCGGGGCGCAGCGCCGCGGTCATCGGTGCCGTGAACGCGCGTGTGCGCGGTGCTGGATACCGCGGTTGCACCTGCTGGCAAGCTTGCGCCACTCGGTGACCACCACGTCCGGACGGAACAGCCGCTCGCGGTTCCAGCCGTCCTCCTCAGCGTAGAACCGTTCCATCGCCTCGCGCGCGAAGACATCTTCGTCGTTGAACCGGTCGACCACGAGGTCCCGCCAGTAGGTCTCCACCTCGCGTGCGAACTGCTCGCATTCGGCCTGGCCCGAAACCCGCCTGGCCCAGGTGACGATGTAGTAATGCGTATGCTCGTCGATCGGAACGTACCATTCGAAATGGACGATCCCCCTGGCGGGAAACGGATCGACCTTCAGCCCGCAGGGCAGCCACAGCGAGGTGTCGGTTGCCAGGGCTTCATCCGGGTTGTCCTCGGGCAGGTATTGCGCGGTGACCGGATTGCCCTCGATCTCCGTCCGCCACACCGAAACCTTGCGGCCGGCGCCCTTGACCACCCCCTTGGGGCCGCCCGCGATCTCGGTGACCATGCCCTGGCGGGTCAGGAAATAGCTCGCCAGCGGCACCGCCCGGCGACCGGCGTTCAGCAACCGGGAATTGCGGTGGATGTAGATGTGGGCGGCATCGACCCCGTTCTCCGCGGCCAGGCGCCAGTTGCTGCGCACCACCCCGCGCGCGCCGTTGGGTGCAACGAAAAGGTCCTCATCGAGAAAACCGGGCTGGACGTCCTCGACCAGCGGCGGCGGCGGACCGTCCCCGATATAGACGAAGATCACGTTCTGGCGCTCTTCGACCGGGTAGGTCTTCAGCGCCAGCTTGCCGATCAGCGGGCTGTCCGGATCGGTGATGATCGCCACCAGCTTGCCGTCGCGCATGTCGTAGGTGAAGCCGTGATACCAGCAGCTCACGGTGTTGGCCGAAAAGCACTCCGTCCGGGCGGACAGCGCCACCCCGCGATGCGCACAACGGTCCTCGACCGCGCGCACCTGCCCGGCGATGCGCTTGAGCAGCACCGGCTCGCCCAGCAGGGCTACGGCCAGGAAGCCGCCGTCTGCAACTTCGGGCGAGAAGCAGGCCGGATACCAGTGGTTGCGGAAGCCGAGCGCGGCCTCCAGATAGGGCCGCCACGGCCGCTTCGAGAAATCCCCATCCAGCCTCTCGTCCGGGCCCGCCGCGCCGTCCGCCATGTCGCGCCCCTCAGCCGGTCAAAAATCCGATAACCAGACGGTTGAACGCCTCGGCATGCTCAACCTGCGCCCAGTGTCCGCAACGCGAGAAGATATGCATCTGCGAGCGCGGCATCAGGCGGGTCATCTGGAGCCCGACATCGAGCGCTCCGAACCGGTCGTCCAGCCCCCACACGACGAGCGTCTCGGCCTCGATCCGCCCCAAATCGGGACCGAGGTCCTCTTTCTCGTAGGGCCCCTGCCGGTTGGTGAACAGCTCCAGCGCCTCGGGTTCGGTGCTTGCGACGAAGCGCTCCTCCAGCACCTCCTCGGTCAGGAAGGACGCATCGTAGACGATCGTCTCCAGAAGGGCGCGCAGCTTCTGGCGCGTCGGCCCCTCGCCCCGGTAGTAGGCGCCGATCATCTTTACGCCCTCGATCGGCAGGGGCGTGAACACCGCCTTGTTGATCGCGCCGGCGCCCAGTACCACCAAGCGATCGACCCGGTCGGGCCGCTCGAGCGCCAGCTTGAGCGCGACCTGCCCGCCCATCGAGTTGCCGATGAAATGCGCCCGTTCGATCCCGATATCAGCCATGAAGCGGTCCAGAACGCCGGCGTTGAATGCCAGCCGGCCACCGGTGATCACGACTTTGTCCGACTTTCCGAACTGCGGCATGTCGTAGAGCACCACGCGGAAGCGCGCGGCCAGCGCATCGATGTTACGCTGGAAATTGCTTGCGCTGTTCGCACCTGGTCCCGCCCCGTGGATGCAGATCACCGGGCTGCCGGCGCCCGCTTCCTGGTAGTGGACCCGCACGCCGGCCGCCACGGCGTACCGGCTCTCCAATGCGGCCATTATCGTATCCCCCGCCAGACCGATGTCCGGACTCTGCCAAATCCGGCACGGCGCCGCATCATGAATCCGCCACGAGTTCGAGGCGCGGCGCCGGGTTGAGCGTACCGGCGTTCCATGGCTTTATGCGCCCCCGATGACCGTGGGGGACCAAGTGATGGGTGCAGGCCGGCCGGTCCTGGCCGGCGGCGAGATCGGCAGGCCGATGCCCCGTCGGCGCGCGCGACGCTTGGCGCACGGGCGGGGGCAGTATACCGACGACCTCGTGCTGGCGCGCATGCTCCATGTCGCTTTCGTGCGCAGCCCCTACGCCCATGCCGGCATCGGCGGTATCGACGTGGCCGAAGCGGGCGCGCAGCCCGGTGTCGTGCGGGTGATCACGGGTTCGGATCTGGTCGGTGTCTGCACGCCGATGGTCTCGGTCCACGGTGCGCGCCGCGGCCATAAATCGGCGCCGCAGCCGGTGCTGGCGCTCGAGGCGGTCTATTGGCAGGGCGCGGCGGTCGCCGCGGTCGTGGCCGAGCCCCGGGCCGGCGCCGAGGCCGCGGCCG
>CAYFYS010000024.1:0-11307 GCA_964347365.1 uncultured Rhodospirillaceae bacterium
CGTGGCCGCGGCGTGGCGGCCGACGGCGGCCATCGTGTAGTCGTCATCGGTCCGCGGGTTGTCGGTATGGCCCTGACCCAGCTTGTCGAAGGCGATCACCCGGGCCCATTGCGCGAGCCCGTCGAAATTGAGGTCCCAGTCCTCGGCCGCGTCCGCCGAGGTGGTGGCGCCGAAATGCCCGCCATGGATCAGCACCAGGGTCGGCCCCTGCCCCTTGTCGAAGTAGCGGGTCCTGACGCCCTGGACGTCGATGAATTTCTCCGCGCAGCCCGGCATCGCCGCCTCCCGTTGTGCCGACCCGCGCGCCGGCGCAACGACTATAGCGCGGCCGGGCGTGCGATGGCATGCCTTGCCGAACGGCGCGCCGGTGGGGTTTGCCCTTGATCGTCGGGCTGGGGCCGGATTAGCCTGCGGCCGAGCGCGCAGCGCGCGCCGGGAGGGGAGGCGCCATGGCGACCAGAAGCCGGGCCGACGGTGACCGCAGCGCGTATGCGCCCTATCTCGATGCGGCCTGGGGGCTGAAAAACCACTGGTATCCGGCGCTGTTCAGCCACGAGATCGCCGATGGCGACGTCAAGGGCATCCAGATCGCCGGGGTGCCGATCCTGCTCCGGCGCGCCGGGGGGACGGTGTACGCGTTGCTCGACCGCTGCGTGCACCGGGGCGTGAAACTGTCGCTTCACCCGACCTGCCTGACCGAGGATACCGTCTCGTGCTGGTATCACGGCTTCACCTACGGGCTGGAGGACGGCAAGCTCGTCTCGATCGTGGCTGCGCCCGAGGATGCGCTCATCGGCAAGGTCCGGCTGCGCACCTTTCCGGTCAAGGAGTTCAAAGGCATCGTCTTCGTCTTCGTCGGCGACCGCGACTACCGGCCGCCGCCGCTCTTCGAGGACCTGCCGCCGGTCATCGCCGGGGACTACGAATGGCGGGCCGCCCACCCGCTGGACGAGGACACCGCGCTTCTAGGCATCCACCGCACCGGCGAGGCCAATTGGCGGCTTGCGGTCGAGAACGGCTTCGATCCCGGCCATGTGTTGATCCACCGCGACAACATCCTGGTGCTCGCCTCCGGCCGGTCGCTCGCGCTGGGCTACAAGCCGGTCGATGACGGCGCCATCCAGACCTTCGAGGGCGACGGCCCCAAGGGGCTGATGAACCGCTACGACACCGACAGCTACGAGCCGGTGGTCAGGAACGACCGGCTCAACCTCACCAGCGCGGCGCGCACCGCCTTCACCTTCGTGGGCATCCGCACCTCGATGTTCCTGCCCGGCGTGCTGATGGTGGAGAACTTCCCCGAGCGCGGCTTGGCGCAGTACGAATGGTACGTCCCGATCGATGATACGCGCCACGAATACTGGCAGGTCCTGGCGAAATGGTGTCCGGATGTGGACGCGCGTGCCCAGTTCGCCTACCGGTTCGAGCACTATTACGAACCGATCGTGCTGCGCGACTTCAACGACCGCGACCTCGAAGCGCGCCAGGCGATGCAGCCCTTCTACGCCAATGGCGGCTGGCGGGAGGAAACCCTGTGCGGGCTGGACGCGGTCATCCTCGGCTGGCGGGAGCTGGTCTCGCGCCACAACCGCGGCATCCAGACGCCGCCCGCCTGACACGGCCGGCAGGAGGGAGTCAGGCGATGGCACATCCGGGCCTGTCCGCGGCGCAGCAGGCGTGGTTCGACAAGGCGGCCGCGCTGATCGATGAGGATCGGCTGCGCCGGCTCAACTTCGACCTGACGGCGGTCCACTCCCCGACGGGGCGCGAGCGCGAGGCGAGCGCGTTCATGGTCCGGACCCTTGCCGAGGCCGGGCTGGAGGCGTGGTACCAGCCGATGGGCGCGGCGTCGGGCAATGCGGCGGCGCGGCTGCGGGGCGGCGGCGGGGGGCCGAGCCTGCTGCTCTATGCGCCGATCGACACCCACCTCGAAGGCGACGCCGAGACCGACGTCCCCTGGGTCGGCCCGCGTCTGCGCGCCGACATGGTGCCCGCACCGGAGGTCCGCGACGGTCTGGTCATCGGGCTCGGCGCGGCCAACCCCAAGGCCATGGTCGCCACCCAGACCGAGGCCGCGCGCGTGGTGCGCGCCGCCGGCGTTCCTCTGAAAGGCGACCTGGTGGTGGGCTTCGCCGGCGGCGGCATGCCGGTCGACCTCGCCGCGGCCGGCAATCGCGGGCTCAGCGACGGCGTCTTCCACTTGCTGACCCGCGGGGTCTACGCCGATTTCGCGCTGGTGATGAAACCCGGCAACGTCGTCTACTACGAAGAGCCCGGCCTGTGCTGGTTCAAGGTTTCGGTCAGGGGGACGATGGGCTATGCCGGCATGGTTCGCGGCGTGCCCGGATTCCGCAGTTCGATCGTGCCCGCAGCGGCGGTGATCGCCGAACTCGAGGCCTGGCTGCCGGACTACGCCCGGCGCAACAGCGCCGGCCAGGTCATGCCCAACGGTTGGGTGTCCGCCGTCCGGTCGGGCTGGCCGGAACGCGTGGCCTTCCCCTCCGCAACGACCGAGATCTATCTCGACATCCGGTGCAGCCCGCGCACGCCGCCGGCCGACGTCGCCGCCCAGTTCGGCGCGGCGCTTCAGGCCATAGGCGCCTGCCACCCCGACCTTGAGTTCGACTGGCGGATGATCGCCGCGCTCCCCGGCGCGCGCACCGACCCCGACAACTGGATCGTCCGGTCCGCAACCAGGGCGTGGGAGACGATCGAGGGCCGCCCGCACGAGGAGCCGCGCCGCATCGGCGGGCAGACCGACATCTCGACCATCCGCAATCTCGGCATCCCGACCGCGCGCACCGGCTGGCTCGCCATGCCCGAGACCGCGCCCGAGGAGTTCCGGGAAGGGCTCGGCGGCATGGGCGTCAGCAATCCGTCCGACCTCGTCCACACCTGCCGCAAGCTGGTCTATTCGATTATCGATACCTGCACGCGCACCCGCGAAGAGACCGGCTGCGTCGCCCGGCCGTGAGCGATCGTGGCCGCATGATGGACCCGCTGTCGCGCGACATCCTGTCATTCTGGTTCGGCACCACCGATCTCGGCGCGCCGATCGCCCGGCGCCCGGTGTGGTTCCGCGCCACGCCCGCCTTCGATGCCCAGATCGCCCGGACCTATACCGCCGTGCACGAGGCGGCGGCTTCCGGCGCGCTCGACCGCCTGATGGATGCGCCCGCCGATTGCCTGGCACTGATCCTCGCGCTCGACCAGTTTCCGCGCAACATCCACCGTGGCACCGCGCGTGCGTATGCAAGCGATGCCAGGGCGCGCGCGGTCGCCCGGCACGCGCTCGCGCAAGGCTACGACAGGGGCTTCCATCGCTGGCCGCGGACGTTCGCCTACCTGCCCTTCGAGCACAGCGAGAGCCTGGCCGACCAGGACCGTTCGGTCGAACTCTTCGGTACGCTCGGCGTGGCACGTTCCCTGGAATCGGCCGTGGCCCACCGCGATGCGATCCGCCGCTTCGGCCGCTTCCCCCACCGCAACGCAGCGCTCGGCCGCGAGAACACTCCGGAGGAGGCGGAATATCTCGAAGACCCGCCGCTGTGGGGCATGACAAAGGCCCAGGCCGCCGCGCTGGAAAAGCGCAAGGCGGCGCAGGGCTGAAGGCTGCGACCGGCCGGCCGGCGCGCTGCTCAGCCCCAGACCTGCGCGGAAATCTCGACGATCTCGCGCAGCTTCGCCCACTGCGCGTCCTCGGTGAGCACGTTGCCCTCCTCGGTGGAGGCGAAGCCGCACTGGGGGCTGAGGCAGAGCTGGTCGAGGTCGACGAACTTGGCCGCCTCGTCGATCCGGCGCCTGATCGCCTCCCGGTCCTCGAGCGTGCCGGACTTGGAGGTGATAAGCCCGAGCACGACCGTCTTCGCGCCCCTGGGCAGGAAGCGCAGCGGCTCGAAGCCGCCGGCGCGTTCGGTGTCGTATTCGAGGAAATAGCCGTCGAGGTCGAGCCCGGCGAGCACCTTCTCCGCGACCGGTTCGTAGCCGCCCTCGGAGATCCAGGTGGACCGGAAATTGCCCCTGCAGACATGCATGGCGACCGTCATGTCGTCCGGCCGGCCGGCGAGGGCACGGTTGATGGTGCGCGCATACCTGTCATCGAGCCCGTCGGTGTCGTGACCGCGCTGGCGCGCCTTGTCGATCTCCACCTCGGAGCACAGATAGGCCCAGACCGTATCGTCGAGCTGCAGATACCGGCAGCCGGCCTCGTAGAAGGCCGCGATCGCATCGGCGTAGGCCGCCGCGAGGTCGGCGAAGAACTCGTCGATATCGGGATAGATCGCCCGCCGCGCGTCGTCCTCCTGGCGGAAATGCAGGACGCTCGGGCTCGGGATGGTCATTTTCGGCACCACCGAGGTGTGGTCCTTGAGGAAGCGGAAATGATCCAGCATCGGATGGTCGGAGAACCCGATCTTGCCGGTGACCGCGATTCCCTGGGCCTTGGTCTCGCGTCCCTGGAACCCGATCCCGTGGTCGGTCTCCACGAGGTCCACGCCGTCCAGCCCGCTGAAGAAATCGAAGTGCCACCACGACCGACGATACTCGCCGTCGGTGGCGGCTTTCAGCCCGATGTCTTCTTGTTTGCGGATCACCCCGGTGATCTCGCGATCCTCGACTTCGCGCAGCCCGGCGGCGTCGATGTCGCCGCGTTCGTATGCCGCGCGCGCATCCTTGATCGCCGGCGCGCGCAGCAGGCTGCCGACGTGATCGGCGCGGAACGGGGGGGTCGATCTGGTCATGGCGGATCAGGCTTCCCTGTGTCGTGGCGGACCACAATGGACCGGTCGGGCCTTCATAGCATATCGGCCGGCCGCGTTCAGACCATTGATCGCCGGGCGGAATCGTCTTTAGGCTGTCGATGGCCGACGATCTCGATCGGCAAACCGGGAGGCAACGCGATGACGACGGACAGACGCCTGAGATTCGGTGTTTCGCTTATCGCTGCGTGCGCGATGGCTTGTGCGGTTGGCACCGCATCGGCCAAGACCTACGAGTTGAAGATCGGGTTCGTGACGATCAACGACTCCAACCACGTCTCCTCGGAATGGCTCAAGGAGGCTCTGGAGAAACGCACCGGCGGCCGCATCAAGGTCAGCATCTTCCCCGCCGCCCAGCTCGGCACCATCCCGCGCCAGCTCGAAGGGCTGCAGCTCGGCACCCAGGAGATGTTCTACACCCCGCCCGGCTTCTTCCAGGGCGTCAACCCGGCCTTCGCCGCGCCGGACGCGCCGGGGATGTTCGAATCGCACTGGCACCAGCACCTGACGATGAACCATCCCACGGTGTTGGACAAGTTCAGCAGGCTCGGCGAGCATGCCGGGTTCGTCGCCACCTATCTCTGGGCCGCCGGCGAGACCGCGGTCGCATCGCGCGACCCGATCCGCACGCTCGCCGACCTGAAGGGCAAGAAGCTCAGGGTTCTGGCCACCAGGATCGAGGTCGAGCTGATGAAGGTCTTGGGCGCCGCGGGCGTGCCGATCCCCTATTCCCAGGTCATCCCGTCGATCCAGCGCCGGGTCGTCGATGGCGCCCGCAGCGCGGTGATCGTCATGGGACCGTCGAAGTTCTTCACCGTCGCCAAGTATCTCACCAAAACCAAGGGCGGCTACGTCCCCGTGGGCGCGTTCACCAACGTCAAGTTCCTGCGCAAGCTGCCGGCGGACCTGCGCGAAGCGGTGTGGGAGGAAAGCCGCAAGCTGACCGACCGGACCGTCGAGGTGGCGATCGAGATCACCCGGCATTGGGAGAAGCAGTGGACCAGGGAGGGCGGAACGGTCTTCGAGCTGTCCGCGGCCGACCGCAGGGAGTTCTTCCGCCGCGCCCGGCCGCTGGGCGATCGGTTCCTGGGCGGCAACCCCAAGATCCGCGAAATGTACGAGCTCATCAAGGCGGCGGCCGTTGAGACCCGCGCGGCGGCGACCGAGAAGATGAAGGCGATGGAATAGGGCGCGCCGCGCCGCCTCACACCTCCGCTCGCGGCAGGGGCGTGTTGCCCAGGATGGTGTCGGCCGCCTTCTCGGCGATCATGATCACCACCGCGTTGATGTTGCCGCCCACGAGGTCGGGCATCACCGAGGCATCGACCACTCGCAGCCCGTCGATGCCGCGGACCCGGAACTCCGGATCGACGACGGAGTCCGCATCGGTCCCCATCCGGCAGGTGCCGATCGGGTGGTAGACCGTGGCGAGGTTCCCGCGCACGAAGGCGTCGATCTCGGCGTCGGTCTCCACCCCGGGACCGGGGAGGAGCTCCGCGCCGCGATAGGGGTCGAGCGCCTTCTGGGCGGCGAGGGTGCGGATCAGGCGCACGGCGTCCCTGAGCGCGCGCCGGTCGGTGTGAGTGGACAGGAAGTCGTTGCGGATGCGCATCTTGGCCGTCGGGTCGGCCGAGCGCAGCCGGACGGTCCCCCGGCTCTCGGGGCGCAGGTGGCAGGCGCGGAAGGCGAAGGTTTCTGGCGCCGGCGGCCTGAAGATCGGGAACCACTCCCGCGCGTTGAACGATGCCGGGCGGAAGAAGAGCTGGATGTCGGGCAGCTCGATCTCCGGCCGGCTGCGCACGAAGGCGGTGGCCGCCGACGGCGCGACCGCCGCCGGACCGGTGCCCAGGAACCGGGCGCGAACCATGCTGAACGCCCGCCGGTCGAGCCGCAGCTTGCGATGGAAGGTCGAGGGCACGGCGTAGCGGTAATCGGCCCCGATCGCGGGGTGATCCTGCAGGTTGGCGCCCACGCCCGGCCGGTCGCACGCGGTCGCGATGCCGTGCTCGGCAAGATGCGCCGCCGGGCCGATGCCCGAGAGCATCAGAAGCTGGGGCGAATTGATCGCCCCACCGGACAGGATCACCCCGGCCCCGGCGGCCGCCGTCCGGCCGCGCCCGTCCTTGAGGTAGCGCACCGCGGTGACCCGGCCGTCCTGGATCTCCACGCCGGTTGCCAGCGCGCCGGTTTCCACCGTCACCCGGCCGGCGGCGATTGCGGGATGGAGATAGGCCACCGCGGCGCTGCAGCGCCTGCCGTTTCTGATGTTGCTCTGCAGCCGGGCAAAACCCTCCTGCCGGGCGCCGTTATAGTCCTCGGTCAGCGCGTAGCCGGCCGAGACGGCGGCCTCGAGGAAGGCATCGATCACCGGATCGTCGGTCCTGCTGGTCTGGATGTCCAGCGGGCCGTCGGCGCCGTGGAACGGGTTCGCCGGATCCTCGAAGCGCTCCGCGCGGCGGAAATAGGGCAGCACGTCGGCGTAGGACCAGCCGTCCAGCCCCATTTGACGCCAGCGCTCGAAGTCGCCGCGGTGGCCGCGGACATAGGCCATCATGTTGATCGAGGACGATCCGCCGAGCACCTTGCCGCGCGGGTGGAAGATTTCCCTTCCGCCAAGATTGGGCTCCGGGTCGGAGGTGTAGGACCAGTTGAAGGCCGGCGCGTGCCAGGCCTTGCCAACGCCCAGCGGGATGCGGATCAACCAGCTTGCGTCGCGACCGCCGGCCTCCAGCACCAGGACGCTGGCGCCGGTCGCGCTCAGCCGGTTGGCCAGCACGCAGCCGGCCGAGCCGGCGCCGACGATCACATAGTCGTTCTGTCCCGCATCCTTCGCCATCCGATGCCGCTTCCAATCGTTCCCCGCGTTTTCGGCGCACAGGATAGCAATGACGGCGGCAGGCGGGCCAGCCCGCCCGGCCCGGCGGCACATCCGTGTTGAAAACACGCCCGATCGGGCTCTAGATTCAACCCACTGTCGACACGCAGGCCGGTCCGGATCCACGGACAACGGAAGGGGCGATCAGATGTTCATGCGCAATTGCTGGTATGTCGCGGCCTGGGATCACGAGCTCGCCGGGGGCTTCGTTGCGCGGACCGTCCTGGACGAGCCCGTGGTGCTGTTCCGGGCTGCCGACGGGCAGGCCTACGGTCTGGAGGACCGGTGCTGCCACCGTTCGCTGCCGCTATCCCGGGGCAGGCTGCTGGAGACCAGCGTCCAGTGCGGTTATCACGGGCTCGAATTCGCCTTCGACGGACGTTGCGTCCGGGTCCCCGGCCAGACGACGATCCCGCCGGGCGCCGGGGTACGGGCTTATCCGGTGGTTGAGCGCTGGCGCTGGGTATGGATCTGGATGGGCGCGCCGGAGGACGCCGATCCCGATCTCATCCCCGACTACCACTGGAACGACGACCCTGAATGGACCGCTTACGGCGATGTCTACCACGTCGGTGGCGATTATCGGCTGATGGTCGACAACCTCGTCGATCTGTCGCACATCCAGTTCCTGCACGCCGATACGCTGGGCGCGGCCGGCGATCAGGACGCCGACATCTCGGTGCGGCGCGATGGGCACGCCATCCATGTCAGCCGCTGGGTGATGGACACCCCGCCGTCGCCGTTCTACGCCCACGCCCTGGGCACCGACGCAAACGGCGATCGCTGGCAGAACATCTGCTATACCCCGCCCTGTCATAGCGTGATCGACGCCGGCAGCGCTGTTGCGGGCACCGGTGCACGCGCGGGCGACCGCAGCCAGGGCGCCGAAGTCTACTCCAACCATACCCTCACCCCGGAAACCGGGGTCTCCACGCACTATTTCTGGCACCATGCGCGAAATTTCCGGCTGGACGACGAGGCGTTCACCGAAGAGCTGCGCGCGATGTTCACCCGGGCGCTGTTGCAGGACGTGGCCGCGATCAACGCCCAGCAGAAAAGCCTGGATACGATGGGCGACGACACGCGGTTGATCGACATCAACGTCGACAACGCCGCCCTGCAGAGCCGCCGCCTGCTCGCAGAGCGGATCGCCGTGGAGCAGGCCCGATAGGCGCTGGCCGGCGGGCTAATGCGCCCGGGCGTCGAGGAAGCCGGCAAGCAGGCGGTTGAACGCCTCCGGCTGGTCGAGATTGGCGATGTGCCCGGCGTCCGGGATCGTTTCCAGCCGCGCGCCGGGAAGGCCGTCTGCGATCTGCCGGGAATGGGCCAGCGGGGTGACGTCGTCCTCCTCGCCCCAGATCACCAAAGCGGGGGCCCGGATGCGGGCGAGTTCGGCGGTGAATTCGATCTCGAAGATCGCCTTCATCACGTCGATATAGACCTCGGGCGAGACCCTGGAGATCGCCTCGGCGAGTGCGCGCCGCGCGGTGTCCGATGCGCTGGATCGCAGCCGCATCCCGGCGTAGCGCGCGCCGAACGCGGTCATCGGTGTGGCCCGAACGGTCTGCGACCATTCGGGAATCCGAGCGCCGCCGGCCGCGCGCATGTCGACGAACCCGTCGGCGAGGACGATCGAGCGGGCCGCATCCGGCCATCGTGCGGCGGCGGCGAAGGACAGGGCGATCGGCACGCCCATGGCGAGCCCGACGACGTGGCAGGATTCCACCCCCAGCCCGTCGAGCCCGGCCTTCAGGTCGGCCGCGGCATCGGCGACCGTGAAGCGGGTCGTACAGCTCGACCCGCCATGGCCGCGGCAGTCGAAGGCGATGCAGTGGTAGCGGTCCGACAGCGCGGCGATCTGGCGGTCCCACATGTGCGCGTCCGCCCCCATGGAATGGATCAGCATCACCGTCGGTCCCGCGCCCGCGGCGATGTAGTGGAGGGTCTGCGCGTTGGCGTCGATCGTCGGCATGGCCGCAGGTCCCCTCGTTTGCGGTATCATTCCCGGCCGCGCCGCACCCCGCCGGGAGGGGGAGAATGAGCGAGAACGGCTCCGGTATCATGTCCCATGTCTCGATCGGGACCAACGACTTCGCGCGGGCGTGTGCGTTCTACGATGCCGTGCTGGGCGCGCTGGGCTGCCGGCGCGTCATGGAGCACGGCCAGGCGGTCGCCTACGGCAGGACGCTGCCCGAGTTCTGGGTCCAGGCGCCGATCGACGGAAACGAGGCCACGGCCGCCAACGGCGTGCATTTCTGCTTCCGCGCGCCCTCGACCGATGCGGTGGAGGGCTTTTACCGCGCAGCGCTGGCACGCGGCGCGCGCGAGGACGGTCCGCCCGGCTACCGCCCGATGTACAGCCAAGCCTATTATGGCTGCTTCGTGCGCGATCCCGACGGCCACAAGATCGAGGCCATGTACTGGGATTCCGGCAGGGTCGGCTAGCGGCCCGGCCGGCCGCGCAACGATCCACGGCTGTGATGGAGAGCGATGGCAAGGCCGGTTATCTCGCTCGAAGGGAAAATCGTCCTGATCACCGGCGCGGGGCGCGGCCTGGGCTACGCCTATGCCGAGGCCTGCTGCGAGGCCGGCGCACGGGTGATCGTGGCCGAACTGCGTGAGAGCGCGGGCAGGCAAGCGGCCGCGCGCTTTGCTGCGCGCGGCTTCGATGCGGTGTTCGTCCCGCTCGACCTCGCCGAACCGCAATCGGTGCGCGCGATGGCCGATGCCGTCGGCCGGACGCACCAGCGTCTCGACGGGCTGGTCAACAACGGCGCGCTCGCCGACGGCGTCGGCGGCAAGAGCTTCGAGGAGACCACGGTCGCCGAGTGGGACCGGATCATGGACGTCAACGTCCGGGGATCGTGGCTCACGGTGAAGGAATGCGCCCGCTATCTGCGCCGGTCGGCTGCGGGTCGGGTGCTCAACATCGCCTCCGATACCGCGCTCTGGGGACCGCCGCGCGTGCTGCACTACAACACGTCCAAGGCTGCCATCATCGGCATGACGCGCGCGCTTGCGCGCGAGCTCGGCCCCGATGCGATCACCGTCAACGCCATCGCGCCCGGGCTGACGGTCGTGCCGGCGACCGCCTCCATGCCCGCGCAGCGCCACCGCCAGGCGGTCGAGGGCCGCGCGATCGCCCGCGCGCAACACCCCGGCGACATCATCGGCGCGGTGCTCTATTTCCTCTCTGATGCGTCGGGTTTCGTCACCGGCCAAGTCCTGCCGGTCAACGGCGGGTTCGTGCTGAACTAGCGCCGTCGCCGCCGATCCGGGCGGCGCAGGGCTATTCGGCGGCTGCGGCCTTTTCCAGCGCCCGGGTCAGCCAGCCGTGCTCGGAGATGTCGAAGACCACGCCGTTGGGGTCCTTGTACTTGACCTCCGCCTGGATCCCCTCGTAGCCGCCCGGCAGGGTGGTGAAGTACGCACCGCCGTGGGCCTCGATCCGCGCGGTCGTCTCCTCGGCGTTCTCGACGACGAACCCCATATGGTGAAGCCCGGCCCAGTCGGGGCCGTTGATCATGCCTCTGGTGCCCTCGGGGAAATTGAGCAGGGCGAGGTTGACCACCCCGTCGGTCAGCATCAGCACGTTGCCGAACGGGGTGTCGGCGCGCACGACCTGTTCCATGTCGAAGACCGCCTTGTAGAACGCACCGGCCTTGTCCAGGTCGG
>CAYFYS010000025.1:0-11270 GCA_964347365.1 uncultured Rhodospirillaceae bacterium
CCTTGATTTTGGCATCGAACCGGCCGTGGCTCGAATCGTGCTCGAGCAAATGGGCATTGACGTCGGGCGAGCCCAGATCGTTGATCGCCACGAACTGGATGTCCTCGCGGCCCGCCTCGTAGGCCGCCCTCAGCGCCAGCCGTCCGATGCGGCCGAACCCGTTGATCGCTACCCGCACAGCCATGGATGCCTCCCTCTATGTCGCCAGCAGCGCCCGCGCCGCGTCCGCGACCGCCTCCGCCGTGATTCCGAAATGCCGATAGAGCACGCCATGAGGCGCAGAGGCGCCGAAGCCGGTCATCCCGACAAAGACGCCGCGCCGGCCGAGATAGCGCTCCCAGCCGTCGCCGATCGCCGCCTCGACGGCCACGCGCGCCGCTTCCCGGCCGAGCACCTGTTCGCGGTATTCCGGATCCTGGCGGTCGAACAGCTCGCGGCAGGGGATCGACGCAACCTGGGTCGGGACGCCGCCGGCCTGGAGCGCCGTCTGCGCGGCCAGCGCGATCCCGACCTCGGAGCCGGTGGCAAGGATGGCCGCCCGCGGCGTGCCGCCCGCCGCGGGGGCCAGAACATAACCGCCTTTGGCCGCCAGGTTTTCCCCGACATCGAAGGTGCGCACCGCCGGCAGCGCCTGGCGGGTCAGCGCCAGAACAGAGGGGCCGGAGGTGTTGTCCAGCGCAAGCTCCCAGCATTCGACGGTCTCGACCGCATCCGCCGGGCGCAGAACCAGAAGGTTGGGCATCGCCCGCAGGCTCGCCAGATGCTCGACCGGCTGGTGGGTCGGCCCGTCCTCGCCAAGCCCGATCGAATCATGGGTCAGCACGAAGATCACACGCTTTCCCATCAGCGCGGCAAGACGCAGGGACGGCTGCATGTAATCGGCGAAAGCCAGGAACGTGCCGCCATAGGGGATCACCCCGCCATGCAGCGCCATGCCGTTCATCGCGCCCGCCATGGCGTGCTCGCGCACGCCGTAATGGACGTAGCGCCCGGAGAAGTCGCCGGGAGCGACGACCGCCACCCCTTTGGGCCGGGTGTTGTTCGATCCGGTGAGGTCGGCCGAGCCGCCAATCAGCTCGGGGATCACCGGGGCGAGCGCGTCCAGCGCCAGCCCGGAAGACTGGCGCGTGGCACGCCTGGGCGCGGCGGCAAGTGCGGCCCGTTTGACCTCGTCCAGCGCCTCCTTCCAGCCGGCGGGCAGCCGGCCATCGATGCGCCTGTCGAACGCGGCCCTGCGTGCGGCCGGCTGGGCGTCCAGTCGCGCCGTCCACGCCGCACGGTGGGCCGCGCCGCGCGCACCTGCCGCGCGCCACGCCGCGGCGATGTCCGCCGGCACGTCGAAAGGCGGCGCATCCCAACCCAGCCTTGTCCTGGCGGCGGCAACCTCCTCGGCACCCAACGGCGCGCCGTGCGCGTCTGCCGTGCCGGCCTTAACGGGCGCACCGAAACCTATGGTCGTCCGGCAGGCGATCAGGGAAGGCCGTTCGGAGACCTGCGCGGCCGCGATCGCGGAGGCCACCGCCGTCGGATCGCCGCCATCCACGGAGGCGACCCGCCAGCCATAGGCCGCGAACCGGGCGCGGGCATCATCGCCAAGGGTGAGCGCGGTCGGCCCGTCGATCGAGATGTGGTTGTCGTCGTAGAGCACAACCAAGCGTGCGAGCCCGAGATGGCCGGCAAGTGAGGCCGCCTCGTGGCTTACTCCCTCCATCAGATCGCCGTCGCTGGCCAGCACATAGGTGTGGTGATCGACGAGTTTCGCGCCGAACTCCGCTGCGAGCAGCCTTTCGGCAAGCGCCATGCCGACCGCGTTGGCAAAGCCCTGACCGAGCGGGCCGGTCGTGGTTTCGATGCCCGGCGCGCGACCGTATTCGGGATGGCCGGCGGTGCGCGCGCCGAGCTGACGGAAGACGCGCAGCTCGTCCATCGTCATGTCCGGATACCCGGTCAGGTGGAGCAGCGCATAAAGCAGCATCGAGCCGTGGCCGGCCGACAGCACGAAGCGGTCGCGGTCCGGCCAGCCCGGCGCCGTCGGATCGAATTTCAGAAACCGGGTGAACAGGACCGTGGCCACGTCGGCCATGCCCATGGGCATGCCTGGATGGCCGGACCCGGCCGCTTCAATCGCGTCCATTGCCAAGGCGCGGATCGCGTTGGCCATCTGGGCGTGCGTGACCGTGCCGGTCGAAGGTTCAGGGGATGTCATGCGACGGGGCCGGTTCGAAGAGGCGCCGCACTGTGTCCCCACGCGGGCGCCCATGCAAGCCCTTTCCAGGGCACGCTTCATCCCGCGATGTCCGGCGGCCTCGCCCGGTTTGCCGGGCGGTCGCGGAACCCGCCCGGCGGCGGGAGGAATTGCTATCCCTCCGCCGTCGCCAGCGGGACACCGAGCCTGGCGCGGCGGATCAGCCACGGGCTGGGACGGTAGCGCGGGTCTCTGTAGAAGGACCAGAGCGCATCCAGGATCGCCAGCACCCGGCGCGCGCCCAGATGATCGCCCCAGGCGATCGGGCCGCGCGGGTAGGCGAGTCCGAGCGCGACCGCCATGTCGATGTCGGCGGGCGTGGCAATGCGCTGCTGGGCGATCTCGCAGCCGATATTGACGATCGCCGCCACCACCCGCTGGGCGACGAAGCCCGGACTGTCGTGGATCAGGCTCACCGGCGTGCCGTCGGCGGCGAACAGCGCATGGGCCTGATCGCGGAAGCCGGGCTCGGTCACCGGCGTGGTCATCAACGTACGCCGGCCCGCCAGCCCGAAGGCGGTGTCGACCGCAACGGTGCGCTCGGGCGCCAGACCCTGGGAAAGGGCGGTTGTCGTGGCATCCTCGCCCAGCGGCGTGACCAGGCACAGGGTCTCGCGTCCCGGTGCGGCGCCGCTTTCGATCGGAGCGATCTCGGCGATGACCGACATCACCGCCTTCTGACCGGCCGGCTCGGTCGGGCTGACCCAGACCGCCCGGGGCCGCGCATCGGGCACCGGCGGCGGTGGCGCGACCACCTTGGCGCCGTCCTCGTAAAGATAATAGCCGCGCCCGTTCTTGCGCCCGAACAGGCCGGCCGCCATGCGTTGGCGGGTCAGCGCGGCGGGGCGAAAACGCGGCTCCTCGTAGAACTGGCGGTAGATCGATTCCATCACCACCCCGGAGACGTCGAGCCCGGTGGTGTCCATGAGTTCGAACGGCCCCATGCGGAACCGCGTGCCGCCCTCGCGCAGGATCTCATCGACGGTCTGGGGAGCGGCAACGCCCTCCTGGACGATCCGCAGCCCCTCGGTGTAGAAGCCGCGGCCGGCGTGGTTGACCAGGAAACCCGGGCTGTCCTTGGCCCGTACCGGGGTGTGTCCCAGCGCCCGCGCCAGGGCGGCGAGAGTCTCGCCGACACGGGACTCGGTCAGCAGCCCATCGACCACCTCGACGACCTTGAGCAGCGGGACGGGGTTGAAGAAGTGGTAGCCGGCGACCCGGCCCGGCGATGCGCAGCCCGAAGCGATCGCCGTGACCGACAAGGAGGAGGTGTTGGAGGCCAGAATGCAGCGTCCGGACACGATCGCTTCGAGCGCGCCGAACAGGGCCTGCTTGGCCGCCAGATCCTCCACGATCGCCTCGACCACGACCTCGCACGGGGCGAGCGCATCCAGGCCGTCCACGACCGCGATCCGCGCGAGCCCGGCCTCGGCATCGGGTCGGGACATCGCCCCCTTGTCGGCCGCGCGGCGCAGCATGCGGGCGATGAACGCCGATGCCTCGGAACAGGCGCCGTCCCGGGAGTCGAAGAGCAGCACGCGGCATCCACCGGCAGCGGCGATCTGGGCGATCCCGCGCCCCATGGTCCCGGCGCCGATGACGCCGATCACCTCGGGCACCGGCGCATGGGGGACGGCCGTCATCGCTGATCCCTCCTTCAGCGCCGAAACGCCGGAGCGCGTCTGTCGGTGAAGGCCGCCCGACCCTCGGCGAAGTCCCCGGTCGCGAAGCACGAGGCCTGGGCCAGGGCCTCCATCTCCAGCGCCGCATCGAGGCTTATCGGCGCAAGTCCGATCTGGCGCTTGCACAGCGCGAAGGCATAGGACGGCATCGCGGCCAGTTCGCGCGCACGCTCCAGCGCCAGGGCTTCGGCCCCGCCCTCGGGCGCGAGCGCATCGACAAGGCCGGTCTCCAGCGCGTCGCGGCCGCCCAGCATGCGGGCATAGAGCAGGATCTGGCGCGCCCGCGCCTGGCCGACCCGGCGGGGCAGCGAGAACAGAATGCCGTAGTCGGGCACCAGCCCGACCTTGAAGAACGGAAAGCCCATCGACCCGGTCTCGGCCAGGACCACCGTGTCGGCGAGCAGGGCAAGGCCCGCGCCCGCGCCGACCGCGTAGCCTTCGACCGCGGCCACGATCGGTTTTTCGGACTCCGCGATCAACCGGACCATCCGGTGGTTGTCCTTCATCCGCGCCCGGCCCGCGGGCGGATCGAGCCCGTCCATCGAGGCGATGTCCCCGCCGGCACAGAAATGCCCGCCATTGCCGGCCAGCAGGATCGCGTGTGCGGTCTCGTCCCCTATCGTCCGGGCGAGCGCCGCGATCAGCGCCCGACGAAGCGCCGGATCGAGTGCGTTGCGCTTGTCCGGCCGGTTGAGCCCGATCCGGACGATTCCGGTCTCCGGCCGCTCGACGGTCACCACCGTCGGGTTCTCGCTCACCCTCGGTGTCCTCCTTGTGGAAACGCACCCTCCCGGGGGCGGGACGCGATGCCGGCCGGATGCTGATCCTCCAGGGCCTTGCGCAGCGCCACCATCAGGTCCTCGGCGACGATGCCGGCGAACTCGACCTCGCTGCGCGCAAGGAACCCCTCGACCGCGGCGCGCAGCGGGCCGGGCGCGGCCTCCACGCCGCCCAGCGCGTCTTCGAGCCAGGCGACGGATTCAATCGGTCGCGGGTGCCAGTCGCCGTTGACGATCGCAGCGCGCACCCGGCCCGCGCCGACGGCAAGGGTGGCCCGGATCATGCCGCCCACCGCCTTCTCGCGGCCGCGGCCGATGGTGTCGCCGCGACGGAGCAGGCCGGCCAGCCGGCTGCGCTCGGACTTGCCGTAGAGCCACTCCTCGGTTGCGAACGCGCTCCGGAACGCCTGGGCGTATCCGCGTTCGCGCGCCGACAGGGTGCCGCGCACCAGCCCGGTCTCACCGAACGCCCGCGCGGTCGCAGCGATCGCGAATTCTGCGAGTTCGCGGGCGTCGATCGCCCGCCCCGTCTCGCGCTCCAACCAGGTGAACCGGGAGGTGAGGTCCTTCAGCGGCTTGTCGCGCACCTTTTCCGGCGCCATGGGCATCGCCTTGCCCGCGAGCACGGTATCGATCGGCTTGACGTTGATGACCAGCCGCAGGGTCATCACGCCGTTCTCGATCTTCAGCGAGGCCGGCACCAGCTTGCGGCCTTCGACCTCGATGTCGTTGAGCGGGCGGTATCGGGCTGGAAACCGGTAGCGTTCGGCGAAGGTCCGGGCGACGGCGCCGAGCAGCTTCGGAAACGCCTCTGCGGTGGTCTCAGGGACCGCCGCGTGGGTCAACGGCAGGAAGTAGACCAGAAAGCACGAGCCCGCGCCGGCATAGACCGGACCGCCGCCGTTCACCCTGCGGTGGAAGCTGATGCCGTGCGCGCGGCAGAAGGCGAGGTCGAGAACCTGCTCGGGATCCTCGTTGACGCCGATGGTTACCGAATCGGAATCGAAGACGGTGAGAAAGACGGTGGGCGGGGCTTCCCCGCGCGCCACCGCCTTCTCGACCGCTGGCGAAACGGAGATCGAGAAATCCGCATATGAGCCCCGGTCGAGGACCAGCCGCCAGCCGCTCACCGGCTCCCCTCCCGCCGATCGATGGCCACGGGGCCGTCTTCCAGCGCGGCGGCCAGGGCGATCTCGTCTGCGGCAATCAGGGTCTGGCTCTTGAAGCGCCGGGCGACCTCCTCCAGCGTATCCGCGCCGCAGGCGCCTTCGAGCAGCAACGCCAGCCGGTCGCGGCCGGACGGCGCCTCGACACTCAGGCGGTAGCGCCCGCTGAGCCCGTCGAGGCCGAGCAGAACCGCACGGATCTCCGAGGGATACACCTTCACCCCCTTGACCTTGACCATCTCGTCGGTGCGGCCGAACACGACATGCGGCAGGTTGACGGTGCGGCCGTGGACAGGCTCCGTCGTGCGTTTGACCGTCAGGTCGCCGGTGCGGTAGCGGACCAGCGGCTGGGCATTCTTGACCAGGTGGGTCAGCACCAGCTCGCCCCGCTCGCCGTCGGCGAGCGGGGCGCCGGTCTCGGGATCGATCACCTCGGCGTGGACCAGCTCGTCGAAGACATGAACGCCCGAGCCGCCCGGAAACGTCCGCCCGACCGGCAGAAACTCCGAAAGCGAGAACGAATCGACCAGAGTCGTTCCGGGCATCGCCTGCCGGACTGCGGCATAAAGCGCGGCGTTGCCGGTGAACGGCTCACCGCCGGCAAAAAAGACCTGCGGCGGCGGCATGCCGGCCTCGATCAACCGCAGCGCGAAACGCGGGTTGCCGGCCAGAATGCTCACACCGTGGTCGCGGCACAGCGCGGCCGACCGCGCGGCCTCGCCGGGGCCGAGCGGGATACAGGCCACGCCGTGCGCCTCCATCTGGGTCTGGTAGAACAGGCCGGCGACGAACAGGTGGTAGCCGAAGGTGACCGCGCACACGTCACCCGGGCCGATGCCGCAGGCGGCCAGATGCCGCGCGCACGCCGCGTTCAGGTGATCGAGGTCCGCGCGGGTCTGGAACACCGGGACCAGGCTTTCCCCCATCGGCGTCATGTTGACGCGCACCACACGCATCCCGCCGAACGCGCCATAGCCCGGCCTGGCCATTTCGGCCACCAGATCGGACCGGGACATCAGCGGCACCGCAGCGGCGAACTCGGCCGGCCCGGCGACGCGCCGCGGCAGCCGGCCGGCGTAGAACGGGTGATCGCAGAGCCGGTCGAGGACCGCGTTGAGCCGGTCAGCGCCGGGCATCGGCAAGCGCTGCGCTGTCGTCGTAGCTGGTATGGACGTTGAGCACGGCCTGGCGCTTCTCGACGTCGACCGCCTTGAGCGCGCGCTCAAGGGCGCCGGGCAGTGCGCGCGCCTCGTCAACCTCCTCGCCGTACCCGCCGGAGGCCTCTACGACCCGGTGATAGGCCGGCGCAGGCTCCAGATAGGTCAGCGGCGCACGGTTGATCCGTGCCGCCGCGCCGTCGGGATGCAGACCCAGCGTCGCCTTGCGAACCGATCCCCACATCCGGTTGTTCATGATCACCGTCAGGGTCGGCAGATCGTTGGCGGCGGACACGAAATGCGCCGGGGTGGGGTTGCCGAACATGTAGGAGCCGTCGCCGACGACGCAGAACACCCGCCGGTCGCCGTAGCCGAGCTTGATGCCGAGCGCGGCACCGAGCCCCCAGCCGAGCCCGCCCGACGGGCTGGTGGCGAAGAACGTGCCGGGCGTGGTCAGGGAGAGATTGCCGAGCGAGAGCTGGGATTCGCTGACCAGCGCGTCGTCCTTGTCCTTGACCGAATCCAGGCAGTGGGCGATCCAGGCGGAATCCGGCGCCCCGCCGGCGCGGGCGGCCGCAAGCCGGGCGGTGCCGGCTTCGGCCTGCGCTGCGCGCAGTGCCGCAACGCGCTTGCGCCGGGCGTCGATCCGCGCCGCTCCCGGCCTGCCGCGCACTTCGATCGCCTCGGCGAGCACCCGCAGCGCCCCGCCGGTTGCCGCAGTGATCGCAAGATCGCACGGGAAACCGCGCACCGGATAGGCGCTGAACAGCGGATCGACGCCGACATGGACGATCCTCGCATCAGGATTCGGCGTATGCAGGCTCGGGATCCACGGCACGTCGCAGTCGAGCACCAGGATCAGGTCGGCCTCCCGGCACAGCGCGCCGGGCTCGAAACCGACATGCATCGGGTGATCGCTCGGCAGGCAGACGTAGCGCGGCCGGTAGCTGACCACCGGCAGCGCGAAACGCTCCGCGAGCGCGCCGAGCGCCGCGGTGCTCGTCGGATCCTGGCCGGTGCTCGCGGTGATGACCAGCGGGTTCTCGGCCGCGGCGATCCAGTCCGCGCACCGGTCGATCGCATCCGGATCGGCGGCCGGCGGGTGCGCCGCCTGGCGCCGGGCGGGCGACTGGAAGTGGAACCCGTCGGGCTTTTCGGCCAGCACCTCGCGCGGCAGCGTCAGGTAGACCGGTCCGCGCGGCTCGCTCATCGCTACCGTGATCGCGCGGTCGACGATGGTCTCGAGCTGGCGGGCGTTGCGCAGCTCGTAGTCCCACTTGACCATCTCGCGCACCATGCCGGCCTGGTCGAACATCTCCTGGCCCCAGTGGATATAGATCGACCGCGCGCCCGGCGCGCCCTCCTCGGTGAGCGGCGTCCGGCCCGAGGTGAAGATGATCGGCACGTTCTCGCGTGCGGCGTTCATGATGCCGCACAGGCCGTTGGCGGTGCCGACATTGACGTGGACCATGACCGCCTGCGGACGGCCCGTCGCCAGGAAGTAGCCGTGCGCCATCGCGACGGCGAGGTTCTCGTGCGGCACGGTGATCGGCACCGGCGCGCGCGTGCCTGCGGTGGCCGACTTGGACAGCGCCTCGATCACGGAGGCGAAATCGGTGCCGGCATTGCCGAACAGGTAGTCGACCCCGCGATCGCGGAGAAGGCTGAGATAGGCCTCGGCCAGGCTGTCGACCTGAATGGTCTGCTGTGGCATGCGGAACCTCCCCGGCGCGTGGGCGCGCAACGAAACCACTATAGTCGGCGCGCCGGTCGAGTGAAATCAGCGCCGCGGAGTCCGGACGGGATCGTCGATGGCTGTGCGCCTTGCACTCTTCTACGCCGCCGCCTTCGGCTTCATCGGCGTGTGGCTGCCGTTCTGGCCGGTCTGGTTGGCGGACAAGGGTCTTGGCGCAGCTGAGATCGGGCTGTTGATCGCCGCCGGCGCCTGGGTCCGCATCGGCGCGCCGGCGATGGTTGCCCACCTTGCGGACCGGCGGGGCGAGCGCAAGCGGTTCGTGGTGCTGCTGGCCGCGGCCGCGCTCGCGGTTCATCTGATGTTCCTGGCAGCCGACGGATTTGCCGCCCTGCTGGTGATCAGCATTCTGGCGGCGATCGCCGTCGCCCCGGTCATCCCGCTGGCCGAGACCATCGCCCTGCCGCTCGCCCGCGCCGGACGGATCGATTACGGCCGGGTGCGGCTGTGGGGCTCGGCGGCGTTCATCGCCGGCGCCATGCTCGGCGGGCGCATCCTGGCCGGGACGGGTCCGCAGGCAATCCTGCCCATGGTGCTCGCCTGGCTCGCGCTCTGCGTGGCCGCGGCGCTCGCTTTGCCCGATGCGCGCCCGCCGGCGGCGCGCCGTCGGATCCCGATCCTCGCCCTCCTGGCGAGCCCGACGATGCTGGTCTTCCTCGTTGCGTCTTCGCTGATCCAGGCAAGCCATGCCGCCTATTACGGTTTCGCCACGCTGACCTGGCGCGCGGCCGGGATCGACGACCGCCTGATCGGGCTCTTGTGGGCCGAGGGCGTACTGGCCGAGATCGTCCTGTTCGCCTTCGGTGGGGCGCTGGCTGCAAGGCTGGGGCCGGTCCGGCTCCTTGCGGCCGGCGCGGTCGCCGGAATCCTCCGCTGGTCGGTGCTCGCCGTCTCGCCGGCACTGCCGGTCCTGGCCGCGATCCAGACGCTGCATGCGCTGAGCTTCGGCGCGGCCCATCTGGGCGCGATGCTGTTTCTCGCCCGCGCGGTCGCACCGGAGCATTCGGCCAGCGCCCAGGCGCTCTATGCCGGTCTTGCGACGGGTCTGGCGATGGGCGGGGCGACGATCCTCGCCGGCGCGCTGTTCGAGGCCACCTCGCCGGCGGCCGCCTTCCTCGCGATGGCGTTTCTGTCCGCAGCAGGCGGGCTCGGCACGCTGGTCCTCGCACGGTGCCCGCCAGAGATCGGGCGGCGTACCGAACGTGGCGGGTAGACCGGCGGGCCGGCGGGATCCCGCCCCTCAGGCCTGGCGATTGCCCGCGGCCAGGAACGCCAGCCGGAGATCGTAGCGCCCGCCCAGCCACAGCGGGTAGTGGGCGTGGTCGTCGTAGGCGTCGCCGGATTCCGGGTGGATCAGAATCACCAGCCCGTCGCGGTTGTACATCAGCCAGGGCACGATTTCGGCGAACAGCTCCGTGCCGAAGGCGACCTGGAACATCCATTCCGGATGGGGGCCGACCGGCCGGTCGCGTAACCGGCCCATGGTGAGCGCGAACTCCCATTTGCGCCACATCTCCTGACGCAGCCGGGCGGCGGTCTCGCGGGTCTCGGCATCGTAATAGACATGGGCATGGTAGCCGGTGATCCGCCCGACATCGCCATTGTGGTAATCGAGGTGCATATCCGCCTGTCCTCGTGCGGTTCAGCGGCGTTCGTCACGCACGCGTCTGGCCTTGAACTCGGTCTTGGGAAGGGTGTCGGGCGCCAGCACCTCGACGCCGACGCGCACTTCGCAGCGGCTGCGCACCTCGGCGGCGAGCCGCAAGGCAAGGTCGTCGCGCGCGCTGCGTTCAGGATGTTCGACGCGCAGCGTCATGACGTCCAGCCCGCTTCGGTCGGCCGACAATACGATCTCGAACTCGTCGCCCATACCGTCGATGGAGCGCACCGCCTGCTCGATCTCGCTGGGGAAGAACTTCACCCCGCGCAAATTGATCAGATCGTCGGCACGGCCGGTGAACGCGCCCATCGCCTTGACGTGGCTGCGGCCGCAGGCACAGCGGCCGGTGTCGTAGACGGTGTAGTCGCCGACCAGGAAGCGGAGCTGGGGCGAGCTCTCGGAGTTGAGCGAGGTGCACACCGTCAGCCCCCGCACGCCCTCGGCCACGGGCCTGCCATCGGCGGGATCGACCAGCTCCCAGATCTGGACGTCCTCCATCAGGTGGGTGAACGTCGTCTCGCCCGGCCGCACGGCGGCCTCGCACGAATATCCGCCGACATGGGGCGAGGCCTCGGTGCAGCCGTAGAACTCCACGACCCGGCAACCCCACAGATCGGCCAGCCGTTCGCGGGTGCGCTCGATCCCCATCGCCGGCTCGCCACCGGTGAACAGGACACGCACCGCGCTCGCGCCCGGATCGATGCCCAGAGACTGCATGACGCGCCCGAGATACAGCGCATAGGACGGGGTACACGCGATGACGCTCGGCTTGAACCGATCGATCATCCTGGCGCGCGCCTGGGCGTCCATGCCGCCCCCGGGAATAAC
>CAYFYS010000026.1:0-11232 GCA_964347365.1 uncultured Rhodospirillaceae bacterium
GCGCGCTCGGCCCGCCTCCAACAAGCCAGTCGGAGACGCGTGCCGTCCCGAGGCAGTCGAAAATATACACGGCGCACCGCCCAAGGCGCACACGCAGATCCGCATCCTCGCGGACTGTGCGGACCAAGTCCCGCAGGCCGGTTTCGAAGTCCGACCGACCAGGTGGCGGTCCCTCGCAGACCGCGCCCGCCTCGCGGAGCCTGCGGATGATCTCTTGCTGATTGTCCGCCGTGCCCAGCACGATGGTCGGCAGGCCGAGGCAGCACCGCTCCCAAGTCGACGTTCCCCCGGCGCCGACCGCGAAATCGGCCTCGGCCATCAAGCGGGTCATGCCGGCGGCGTCGATATCGACATGCAGCCGCACTGCGGCGTGTCTATTGGAAAGGTCCTGCAGTTTAGCGAGGCGTCGCGCCCCGGAACCCACGGCGATGTCGAGCGCGAGGTCGGGGCCCGCCGCCAGAACCTGATCCACGATCCTCGGCGCCGTCTCGTCATGGTCGCTCAGGCCCGTCGCGATGATGACGCGCGCAGCCGGCCCGCGGTGGAAGCGGTGTGCAAGCGCATCTCCGCGCGCGGCGGCAAACTCTGGTCGGAGCAAGGCGAACCGCGCGCCGATCATCCGCGTGCACCCCGATGGAACCAGCCCGTCATAGTCCGTCACGGGGCGGCCGTATGTCTGATCGAGGAGCGCATCGCAGTCGTGCGGTCGGTCGGCCAGATCGTCGATCGCGAGAATGCGCCGTGCCCAGGGCCGGCAGGCGCGCTCGAAGGCAGCATCGCGGTCGTAGTGGTCCACGACTAGCAGATCGGCGCCGTCGGGCCAGCGCTTGGCCAGGGCGGCCGGTTCGTCGCGCGCTTCGCACTCCAGCGCCCACTCCTCGCCCATCGGGTCTGTGACGGCCTTGACCAGCGCGAAGGTCTCCGGGCGGCTTGCGAACGCGGTGCGCCAGCCAATCCTGCGCAGCGTCGCGGCCAGCGCCCAACAGCGCACCGCGTGGCCGCCGCCGATGTCCGGGCTCGCGTCGCAGCGAAAGACGGCCAAAGGGCGCTCGCTCACGGGCTCGCCTGCTCACCGAACGCGCCGATGATCTTCTCGCGGCGTCCTTCAAGGAATCTCTGCGTCATCCACGGCATCGCCATCGTGCCCGTCCAGAACGCCAGGCGCCGCCACCGCAGCCACAACCGCCGCGGAACGAAGAGATAGGTTGTCAGCCGCGCCGCGCCGGAAGGGGTGGCGCGGCCCAGCCCGACCAGCGCGCCATGGAGCAGCCGGTAGGGAAGGCTCGCAAGACCAGGCGCCTTCATACCGGGGCCGGTCGCGTAGCCCAGCGCAGCCATGGGCGCGGCCGCGACGCGCTCGATCAGAGCGATCTCGCGTTCGTTCAAGAGCGCGCGCCAGCGCTCGTTGGTCTTGTAGAAGCTTTGCTGATCGACGCCATAGCTGGAGAACGCGCGCGGCACCGCGCCCTCGAAGGCGCCCAGCGGCTCGCCGAGGAACGTGCCCAGCCGTCCCGCAACCTCATCGGGCTGCGCAACGAGATCCTCGTAGCGGACGAGCATGACCCGTTCCGGCTGCCTTCGGGCAAGCGCCCGGGCGGTTTCGACCGACAGCGACCACAGGGCGAGCCGATAGGGCAGGGCGCAGGCCGCACGCCGGTTCCGTTCCGGCCAGGTGCCGAAATAGAGCTCCGAGCACAAGGAGGCGCGGGGATCGCGCACCATCACGATCAACCGGGCATCGGGCCTCCGGCGCAGGATCTTCGTGAAACCGGTCTCGATATAGGTGTCCTTGATCCCCCACCGGTCGGCGCCGTTGGAACGGGCATGGAGGCTCAGCACCCGGTCGGACAGGCGGAAGGGGTCGCGCTCGCCGAGATCGATCTCCCGCAGGTAATCCGCAAGCGGCATGGCGGAGGTGTCGATGGGGCGCTCGTATCGCGTCCGCCCCGTATCGGTCGCGCGGCCGGTCATCAGGTATCGGATGACGAAATCCCTGGCGAGTTCGGGCCGCAGCACCGGGTATTCGCTGACGAAGGTCGTCATCCAGCCCTCGCAGGGCAGGAACCCGACACCGCGGCACGCCGCGGCCAGCAGACGGACCATCAGGGACGTGCCGCTGCGCGAGGCGCCGCCGATGATGACCGGCCCCGGCGTATGCGCGTCGCCGGTCATCGCAATGCCGCGCCCGCCGGTCGCCGCGCCCCGGTGGACCGGAATTCCGGCCTGTGATAAGCGATGCTCCGAAGCGTTTCACGGCAACCGCGATGGCGTGCGGGTTCTGCGGCCGCCGGGTCGTCCCCAACGGTAATGTCTGCAACGACCGACCCGGGCTCGGGATCGGCGCATGCGAATCCTGCGATCTGGTGCAGGTGCTCGATCCTGGCCATGTGGACGAGAGCCTTTATGCGCAGGCCGACTATTTCCCGGCCGATCTCGATCCCGTCCGGGCGCGCGAGCGGCATTGGAACGCCAAGCGCATCGCGAAGGTGCGCGCGCTGATCGCCGATGCGAAGGCAAAAACCGTGCTCGATTTCGGCTGCGGCAGCGGCGGATTCCTGGAGCAGGGCCAGGACGCTTTCGCACGCCTGATCGGTTTCGACCTCAGCCGGCGCGTGGTCGAAGATCATCGCGCCCGGGGATGGCGATGCGTCAACGCGCTCGACGAGGTCCCCGATTCTATCGATGTGATCACGCTCTTCCATGTTCTGGAGCACGTTGCCGCGCCGTGGGCGCTGCTCGCCGGTCTCCGGCGGCGCTTCGTCCATGCCGCGCATTTCGTCATCGAAGTGCCGAACACCGCGGAGGCTCTCAACACCATCTTCGAAAACGCGGCCTACGGGCGCAATCACTTCAACTCCGAGCACGTGTACTACTTCACCGCGGCGACCTTGCGCCGGATGGTCGAACGCGCCGGGCTGGAGGTGGTCATAGAAACCCAGCTCCAGCGCTACACGCTCGCCAACACCTTCGGATGGCTCGTGAACGGCCGGGGCGGCGGGCAGGATCTCTGGCCCCGGTTCAACGATCCGGCGCTCAATCAAGCCTGGGAGGCCGTGCTGACGGAGGCGGGCGTGGCGGACTCGCTGTTCTTCGTCTGCCGGCCCCGGTCGTAGCCCAGCATGCGCTCATAGACCGGCCAGTTGCCGAGGTGTTCGGCGAGCGGGCACAGCCGCGAATCGCGCGCGCCCGCATGCGCCTGAAACAGCGCCGCGAGCTGGTAATAGAGACCGGGCTTGATACCGGCCTCGGCTTCCGGACAGGGACCGGGTGCCAGCGTTTCCAGCGTGAACTGTCCGCGCTCCTGGACCTGCAGGGTTTCAAGCGGCTCGAGCAGATAGCGCCGTTCCGCGGTGTAGAGATTGAGCTTCCAGCGCCCAGCCGAAGCCCAGTCGGCGTGGTAGGAAAACGCCACACCGCGCGTGCTCACCCCGGAGCCGGTGAAGACCGCGCCTGCCGGATGCCACGGCAGTCCGGCCGCGACGTGGCAGTCGAGCGCGCGTGGCCTCCCGGCGAGGAAGAACGCGAGATCGATCACATGGGTCGAGTTCACCAGGCCCCAGCGGTGCAGCACCTCCTCCGGAAACCCGTCGTGGATGACGAAGCGCTCGATCTCGGTGAACTCGAACTGGCAGGAGAGCAGGCCGCCATCGGCCTCGATCGCCTGGGCGAGCCGCGTCACGGACGAATAGAAGCGCCGGTTGTAGGCAACGAACACCTGGGCGCCGGCTGCGGTGGCCAGGGCATGAAGGGCTTCGAGGTCTTCGTGGAACAGCGCGCCGGGCTTTTCCAGAAGGATCGTCCGGCAGCCGTGGTCGATGAGCGCGCGGCTCACCGGCGCGAGCGCCGCGTGGCTTACCGCGACGATGGCAACGGGGCTGGGCGCGTCGGAGTTAAGCGCCGCGAGCCCGCCGCCCACGGCCTTCACGCCATGGGCTTCGCCGAATTTTGCCGCACGGGCCGGATCGCGGCCGATGGCACGGGCCGGCTTCCGGCCGAGCGCCTTCAGCGCCTTGACGTAGGCTGCGGCCATGCCGCCCGTGCCGATGACGACGACAGGCGGCGCGGCCACCGCCTCAGGTGATGGGGAAATGGGTCTGGCCACTGGTTTCCAGCAGGTCGAACAGCAGGTAATGCGCCATCGCGGCGTGGTGCAGATCGACCAGCTTCTTCGGTTTCACGCCGCTGACGTGTTCCAGCCATTCTCCCGTCATCGTGGCCAGGTCGATCAGTTCGGCGCCGCGATGCTCCGTGCGGTCAAAGTCCTGGCCGTAGAGATAGGCCGGCTTGTTGCTTCCCGGCGCGCGCGCGTAGGTGACGAGCAGGTCGTCCTCCTGATCGATCATCGTGGCGCCGTAGGCTTCGTAGATGACGCAGCTTGCGCCCGCGGCGCTGTGCGCAACGACCGTCAGCACCAGGCGCGAGCCGTCGGGGAAGGCGAACACGCCGGTGCCGCCGAAATCGCGGAACTGCGGGCCGCGCCCGCTGGCGATCGACGTCTCGTGAAGCTCGCCGAACAGCAGCTTGCCGCTGCTGGCGCCACACAGATGCATCGCGAAGTCGATCCAGTGTATGCCGTTGCAGCCCAGACCGACCGCGCCAGCGGTGACCGAGACGTGCAGCGGCTGGCGTTCGCGCGCGTGGCGTTCGCGGATGGGCTGGAAGATCGGCAGGTAGCGCCGATAGACGTTGCAGTGGGCCTCGATGTCAGCGGCTTCGGCGATGTCGATCATCTCCTCCAGAAGCGCGCGCGACTGCGCGAGCGGCTGTTCGATAAGCACGCGCTTGATCCCGCGCCCGGCCAGCCACTTCAGCGCATCGAGGCGGTGATCGGCGGTCGAGGCGACGATCGCCGCATCGATGTCGCCTCCCTCGATGACGCCGTTCAGCCCGGTCGTGCAGCTGGCCGCGGCCCCGAAATCGTGCTCGCGCAACCGCGCCGCGCCGATGCCGGGCGCGGCGGGGTCGGGGTCCACGACGACGACCCGGGACACCCGCCCCTTCATGCCGCGCAGGTGGCGCTGGCCCATGCGGCCGGCGCCGATCAAAAGCACGTTCAACGTTTCCGGCCTTTCGGGAATATCACGGGGCGACCATGCGGGCCGCTATATCCGGACCCGCCGCCGGGTCGAAGACCGCCCCGTTGCGGCAGAGCGCCGCGAACATCGCCCGGAAGCCGCTCCATGGTACAGTTCATCTGTTCGGTGGCGCGAAGGACGTCCTGGTCATCAACGCGCACCGCCGCATCGAGGCCGGGCGCGCGCGAACCACGTGTGAACGCCAGCCCACGGAGACGCGCTCATGACCTACGGCCGGATCGTCGATGCCGACACCATACGCGTGGCCGGCCGCTCGGTCCGCCTCGCCGGCCTCGATGCGCCGGAGCTCGGACAGCCGGCCACGGACGCCCGAGGCCGGCGCTTCGATGCCGGTCACGTCGTCGCGAAGGTGCTCGAACGCCATCTTGAAGAACGGTTGCGCCAGGGCTGGCGGGCGCGCATCCGGGCCGAAGGCTCCGACAGGTACGGCCGTGCGCTTGGCACCATCACTCTGGAAGCCGACGGCGGGGTCGAGGATGTCGGCGCCTGGCTGGTACGCGAGGGTCTCGCCGTGGCGGAATACGGCAGCCAGTACCGCGACCTGAAAGCTGCCGCCCGCGCCGCCCGCGCGGGCCTGTGGGCCGGCGAATGGCAACGACCGCGCGACTACCGCCGCCAGGCGAAGGGGCGCCGAGCCAGGCGCACGCCGCGCCGGCGCAGAGGACCGAGCATCCTCACCCTCCTCATGCGCGCGCTCCGCTGGGGCCGATCTCTGCGCTGAGCGGCGGTGGCGCTCACCAGGCATGCAGACCGCCGTCGACCATGAGGTTCTCGCCGGTCACGTAGCTGCTCGCCGCGCTGGCCAGAAACGCCACCGCGCCGGCCACCTCGCCGGCTTCGGCCATGCGTCCCATGGGGACGCGCGCGCAGTATCGGGACAGGAAGTCTTCGGTCTGACCCCCGGCCACGCCGCCGGGGCTGACGCAGTTGACCCGGATCTTGAGCGGCGCCCAGTATGTGGCGAGGTACCGGGTCATTTGCACCAGCGCCGATTTGGCGCAGGCGTAGGCGATGGACGTCTGGCGACCGGGGTCCGGGTAGACGCGGTGATCCACGGCAAGGGTGCCGTAGATCGAGCCGATATTGACGATGCTTTCGATCGCGGTCTTCTGGCGCGCCATGACGGCTGCTTGCGAACACGCGAAGGCGGTCGTCACGGATGCCTCGAATTCCTTGCGCAAATCGTCCGGACCGGTCGCCTCGACCGGCTTGGCTGCAAAGCGGCCGCCGGCGCAGTTGACCAGAACATGAAGACCGTCGAAGGCTTCGGCGACCTCATCGACCAGGGCCGCGATGGATTCCGGGGACAGGTTCGTTTCCCGCGCGCTGATCGAGACGCCGGAAGCCCGCCATTCGGCGTTCCGGGCGTCCGCCGTCTCGGCGCTGCGCGTCGTTGCGACGACCCGCGCGCCGTGGCGGGCAAGCGTCCGGCCGATCTCCAGGCCGATGCCCGCGCAGCCTGCGGTGATCACCGCGACCTTGCCGTCAAGCCCGAACACGATCGGCGCTCTTCCAGATAGGCTTCGCAGGCCACGAGGTCCGCCCGTATGGCGACATGAACCGAAGCTTCCTCGGGCATCTCGTAGACGCCCAGACGTTCGCCGAAGAAGTCCCCCTGGGCGCGCAGCGCCGCGACACGGGCGATCTTGATCGCGCCGTTCGGCCGGTAGACGGCGGGAAGTTCCTGGCGAATCCTCATGAAGCGTTTGCCGAAGAACATCCTGGCACCGGCGCCATCGCGCGTCAGCGCCCAATGAAAGTAATGCGGATCGATCACGGTGGTGCTGACCAGAAAGTCGAAATCGCCGCTGGAGAAGACCGCCCAGGCATCCCGGACATGGGCGGCCGAGCGCAGCGGCGAGCTCGGCTGCAGGACGTAGACGATTTCGTACGCCGCACCCAGCGCTGCGAGGTGGTCACGAAGGTGCAGGCTGACGGCGACGTTGGTGACCGTATCGCCCGACAGTTCCGCCGGCCGGCGGTACGGGATTTCCGCACCGGATCTCTCGGCGGCCTCGGCGATTTCCTCCGATTCGGTCGACACGCAGACGCGATCGAAGATCCCGCTCTGCAGCGCCGCCTCGATCGTATAGGCCAGGAGCGGCCGTCCGGCCAGGGCGACGGTATTCTTGCCCGGCAGGCGCTTGGAGCCGGCGCGCGCCGGGATGACGCATAGCGGTCTCATCGTTCATCCGTGAACGTAAACCCCCCGGCCATGGCGGCGGCGACGCATTCGGCCAGTTCGAAGTCCTGGATCAGGTCGATGTCGATGCCGCGAAACCACGGAACCGCGTGGCCGGCAAGGCGTTCCGGATAAAAGATGGGGTTGTCCAGGAAACGGCGCGTAACCGCCCAGCGGGCAACGCCGGTGGGACAGAACAGACCGGTCGAACGATCCTGGTCGGCCAGCGCGCTGCGTCCTTGCGCGCCGCGCAGCCACGGACCGTCCCGATAGAGCGCCCATTGCGGTCGCTGCCAGCCATAGGCGACCACCGACATCGCCGCATCGGCGTCGCTGTCCATCATCGATCGGCGCACGCCGTTGATGTCCTCGGTCTCCCTGAGCGGGCAGTTCGGTATCAGCAGGCAGAAATGTTCCGGCAACGACGCCAGGCCGTTCAGCGCATCTGCCGCAACGGGGCCGAGACCCACGTCGTCGCCGGCCAGCGCCGGCGGGCGGCGGTGCCAGGTTGCGCCGTATCCTTGGGCGATTTCGCCGAACCCGCCATCCTCGGTAGTCACGACCACCTCGTCGAAGATCCCGCATTCGAAGGCGATCTCGATGGCCCGGCCCAGCATTGGCTTGCCGCGGAAGATGCGGACATTCTTTCGGCGGAGCCGCTTGGACCCCGCCCGGGCCGGAATGATCGCCACCGCGCTCGTGCGATCACCCATGGCCGCCCCCTCGGCCGCCCGCAGAGTGCGCGGGTTGATCGCACCGGAAGGGGGCGAGGCGATCCTGGACGTGGGCTGCGCGGCCGGTCACTATCTCGGGAGCCTCAAGAACGAAATCGAGAGCGCGTTCACCTATACCGGGCTCGACGCCACGCCGGCCTATGTCGATCTCGCAAACAAGGCGTTCGCCGAAGACGAGGCGGCCACGTTCCGGACCGGCGATATCTTCGGCATGCCCTTTGCCGACGGATCTTTCGACATCGTGATGTGCAACGATGTCCTGTTGCACCTTCCCAGGATCGAAAAGCCGCTCAGCGAGCTTTGCCGTGTCGCAAGGCGCGCGGTGCTGGTGCGAACCCTGATCGGACGGTGCTCCTTCAGGATCATGGAGGTCCGCTCTCAGGGCGCGGAGTTCGACGAGGACGGAGAGTCAAGGCAGTTCAACTATACGCACATCTACAGCAGGGGCTATATCGGCCACGTTCTCGCGAAGATCGGCGACATGCGCTGGGACGTCATCGAGGACGTCGATTTCCATCCGACCTCGTTCCAGGCCCAGCGCGGGGACAATCCCAACGCAACGAACGTGACCGCGGCGGCGGATGGAAAGCAGGTCAACGAGTACATCATCCTGCCATGGTGCTTTTTGGAGATTCGCAAGCAGCCCCGTCCATCGCGGCTTCGCGCGCGGCGAGCGCAACGGCGAGCACTTCGCGGGCCTGCCGTCCGGAGAGCAGATCTGTGCCCGCACCGCTGGAAAGCGATGCGGCGAAATCCCGTATCACGTCCCTGTAGGGCTGATCGATGTCCAGGGCATCGTCGTCGAAGAGCGTTGTCACCCCGCCCCCCGCGGCGCGGAACAGCCGGACTTCGCAGCGCTCGGGCTGCTTTCCCTCGCTGCGCCAGATCAGCGAGCCTTCGGTGCCGGCGATTTCGCAGCCCCGCCGCTTGTGCCGGCGCAGATAGTCGAGATGGATCTCCGATCGCGCGCCGCTTGCGTGCCGCAGCGCGATCGCGGCGTAGTCCTCGACATCGATATCGAGGTCGCCCAGGCGGTCGGCCTCGCATCCGATCCCGGACACCGGCCCCAGAAGCCAGGTGACATAGTCGATCTCGTGGACGGCGTCCAGGATGACCCCGCCGCCGGTCTCCCGACGCGCGCAGTAGAGCGCGCGATAATCGGCGCCGGGCCGCATGTCGGGCAGGTAGTTACCGTAATCGGCGCGCAGGAACAGCGCCCGCCCGATGCGCGCGAGATTCGCGCGCAGGGTGGCCGGACCCGGGTGGTAGCGCATGTTGCAGCCCACGAACACCCGGCGCCCGAGGGTTTCGGCGCGGTCGAGGAAACAATCCACCCCGTCAAGCCGGTGGGCGATCGGCTTTTCGATGAGCACGTCGGCGCCGGCATCCACGGCGGCGCGCGCAACGGCCAGGTGCGAATCGTGCGGCGTGGCCACGACCACGCCGTGGGGACGCCAGGCCAGCGCATCTTCCAGAACGGTGAAGCATCGCGCGTCCTGATCGCCGGCTGCGGCCCGGGCGCGTCCGACGTCCGCATCGCAGACCGCCACCCGGGCCAGAAGCGCGGCGTTCGCAAGATGGCGTCGGCCGATCGAGCCCGCGCCCACGACCAGGATCCTGGTCACGGCCGGGCGTGGCGTCCGGCGGCTGCCCGCGCCGGCGCGAGCCCCAGGGTTTCGGCCAGGGCGGAAACGACATGATCGACGTCCTGGTCCGTCATCGCCGGGAACAGGGGCAGGGAAAGCGCCCGGGCGTAATAGCGCTCCGCGCCGGGCAACGAACCTGCACCGTAGCGTCGGCGGTAATAGGGTTGCGCCCCGACCGGGGTGTAGTGGACCTGGGTGCCGATATCCCGGGCACGCAGAGCCTTCATGACGTGCGCGCGCTCCAGGCCGAGGGAATCGAAGTCGATCAGCGCGACGTAGATGTGCCATGCCGGACGGCAGGATGCGACCCGGCCCAGCGGGCGCACTGCCGGCGCAAGCGCGGCCAGAGAGGCGTCGTAGCGCGCGACCAGCGCGCGGCGGCGCGCGATGAAGCCGTCAAGCTTGCCAAGCTGGCTCAACCCCAATGCGCAGTGGATGTCACTGGCACGGTAGTTGAAGCCGATCTCCGCCATCTCGTAGTACCAGGGATTGGCCTCGCCCGCGGCGTCGAAGGCGGAACCGGCCTGTGTGAACCGCGCCGCATCACGAGTCATGCCGTGATTGCGAAGCCGCAGCAACCGCCGGTTGAGGGTCTCGTCATTGGTCGTCACCACCCCGCCCTCGCCCATCGCGACGGTCTTGACCGGGTGGAAGGAGAACACGCAAAGATCCGAATGGCGGCAGCTGCCAACGGCAACCGTCTCCCCGCCGGCGGTTGCACAGGTGGTGCCGATGGCGTGGCAGGCATCCTCGATCACCGAGGCCCCGTGGTCGGCGGCCAGTTCGGCGATCGCCTCCATGTCCGGGCACTGGCCGGCGAAGTGGACCGGCATGACAACCTTCGGGCGGCCACGGTCGCGGCACGCCAGCGCGGCTCGTGCGTCGGCTTCCCGCATCAGGGCGGTATGCGGATCGACGTCGGAGAAGACGACCTCCGCACCGACGAAACGTGCGGCGTTGGCGGAAGCCAGGAACGTCAGCGTGGGCACCACCGCGGCGTCGCCTTCGCCGGCCCCGAGGGCCGACATCGCAAGGTGCAGACCGGCGGTGCCGCTGGAACAGGCCACCGCGTAGCGGGCGCCCACGCGCTCGGCGATGGCGTTCTCGAACGCCGCGACCGCGGGTCCGGTGGTCAGGTAGTCACCGCGCAGAACCCGCGCTACGGCGGCGATGTCCCCGTCGTCGATGGTCTGGCGCCCATAGGGCAGGAACCGGCGGTTCACCGGTCTTCCGGGTCGAGATCTTCGATCAGGCCGCGCAGCGCGGTCCGGTCGATCCAGTGTTCGTTGTTGTCGCTGGTGTAGGCGAAGCCCTCGGGCACCGGCCGGGCGCCGTTCTCGGCGTAGGGCTTGTGCGACCACCAGGCGAAGGCCGGCGTTACGACGTAGCGGTCCTCCAGCTCCAGGGTGCTTCGTGCATCGTCGCCGCTGATCAGAGATTCGTGGAGCTTCTCGCCCGGGCGGATTCCGACGATTCGCGTGGCCATGCCCGGCGCCAGCGCCTCGGCAACATCGATCACCCGCATGCTCGGTATCTTGGGCACCAGGATTTCTCCCCCTTGTGCCGAAGCGAGC
>CAYFYS010000027.1:0-11087 GCA_964347365.1 uncultured Rhodospirillaceae bacterium
GCTCGCCGATGATCCGCGATCAGCACGACTATCGGGTAGCGCTGTTCGACGCCAAGGGGCGCAAGCTTACCGGGCGGTCCTACTCGGCGCTGGTCGAGCCGGTGTTCGAGTATTTCGAGCCCGAGGACATCAACCCGGGCGACGTCTTCTTCTGGAACGACCCTTACAACTCCTCGGGCGGGATCGGCCATATCCCGGATCTGTGCAGCACGCTGCCGATCTTCCACGACGGCCGGCTGATCGGCTTCTCCCAGGTTTTCGGCCATCACGACGATGTCGGCGGTGCGGTGCCGGGCAGCCTGCCGGTCCATGCCGAGGACATGTGGACCGAGGGGTTGGTGATCCCGCCGATCAAGCTCTACGAGCGCGGCGTGGTCAACGAGGCGGCGTTCAGGATCATCGAGCGCAACTCGCGCCTGTCCGAACATTTGCGCGGCGACCTCGACGCGGAGATCGGCGCGGCGCGGCTGGGCTCCAATCGAGTCGTCGCGCTGGCCGAACGCTACGGCGCCGATGCGCTCGAAGCCGCATACGAGGCGATGATCGAGAATTGTGCTCGCACCATCCGCCGCGAGCTCCTGCCGCGTATCCGGGACGGGGTCTACGACTGGGAAGACTATATCGAGAACGACGGCGTCGATGCCCCGAAGCTCCACGCCATGCGGGTGCGGATGACCAAGACGGCCGAGAAGATCGTGCTCGACTTCACCGGCACCAGCGCCGAGGCCAAGGGACCGATCAACTGGCCGATCGACTATTCCGACGGCAAGTTCGTGCGCAAATGGATGGGCCCGGTGCTGCGCTCGCTCGCCGAAACGCCCGAGCGCGCCGCCGAGATCGACATGAACGAGGGCGTGCTGGACGTCATCGACGTCAAGTTTCCCGAAAAGGGCACGCTGGTCACGCCGCGCTTCGGCAAGGCGACCGGCATGCGTTTCTTCATCCTTCTGCGCTCGCTCGGTATCTTCGCTGCGCTCCTGTCCAAGGCGACCGGCGGGCGGATGCCGGCCGATCACGAGACCATCCGCATATGGGGCCTGCACGGCGGCAAGTCGGGCGAGGACTTCTTTCTGTTCCGCGAGGTGCTGGGCGGCGGTGGACCCGGCCGGCCGTGGGCCGACGGTTCGGACGCGGTCCACATCGTGCCCAACTCGCGCAACCTGCCGGCCGAGTTCTCCGAGACCCGGTACCCGGTGATGATCGAGAAGCTCGGGCTGGCCCGGGATTCAGGCGGCGCCGGGCTGCGCCGCGGCGGCTTCGGCTACGACAAGCGGATCAGGGCGCTGCGGCCCTGCCGGCTGCTGTCCAACGCCGACCGCGCGCTGGTCAACACCTACGGCGTCAACGGTGGCAAGCCGGGCGCGACCTACGCGATCGCCGTGGAGGACGGCGACGGCAAGATCCACGACCTGGCCGGCATGGTAGACAATATCGAGGTGACCGCCGGATCGGTGGTGCGCATCCGCACGACCGGCGGCGGCGGCTGGGGCGATCCGCTGCATCGCGAGGCCGCGCTGGTCGCCTACGACGTCCAGTGCGGCCTGGTCTCCGAGGACGCCGCGCGCGCGGACTATGGCGTGGTGGTGGTGCGCGAGGGCGCGCGGGGCGGGGTCGACGAGGCCGCGACCGCAGCGCTGCGCGCACAGCTTCGCAACGAGCGCGGCGCGCTTGCGATGTTCGATCGCGGCGCATACGTGGCCGCGGCGCGCGCAAGCGGCGGGCTGGACCGGCCGGACGACTGGGCGGACCCGGATGCGGGCTGGTGGGCCGCACCCGCCGCGGAGGCCGAGGCCGCCGAATGAAACCGGCGCTGTTCGACTACATCGCCCCCGAGACGGTCACCGAGGCGGTCGCAGCCCTTGCGGCCGAGCCGACGGCCCGCCCGCTGGCGGGCGGCCAGAGCCTGATCCCGATGATGAATTTCCGGCTGTCGCGCCCGGCCGCGCTGGTCGATCTGCGCAAGGTGGCCGCGCTGCGCGGGATCGTCGTGGCTGACGGGGCGATCCGCATCGGGGCGATGACCCGGCACCGCGAGATCGAGACCCATCCGGACGCCCGACAGGCCAACCCGTTAATCACCGAGGTGATGGCCAATGTCGCCCATATCGCCATCCGCAACCGCGGCACGGTCGGCGGCAGCATCGCGCACGCCGATTCGGCGGCCGAACTTCCCTGCATGCTGGTCGCCACCGGCGGGACGGTATGCGCGTCCGGTCCCGACGGCGAACGGACGGTCGCCGCGGACGACCTGTTCAGCTTTCACATGTCCACCACGCTCGAACAGGCCGAGTTGCTGACCGAGGTGCGGATTCCGGTGCTGGCGCCCGCGACCGGCCACGCCTTCGAGGAATTCGCCAGGCGCCGCGGCGACTATGCGCTGGCCGGCGTGTGTGCGCTGATCACCCTGGATGGCGACGGGGCATGCGCGCAGGCGCGCCTGGCCGGCTGCGGCATCGGCTCCCGGCCGGTGCGGCTCGTCGCGGCCGAAGACACCCTGCGCGGCCGGCCGGTCGACGACGGCGCGCTGCGCGAAGCGGGCGAGGCCGCCAAGACGCATGTAACCGCGCCCGGCGACCTGCAGGCGAGCGAGTCCTACCGCAAGGACCTGCTTGCCGCCTTGGTCCGCCGGACCGTCGCCCGCGCGGCCGTTCGGGCGGGAGGTTGAGCCCATGGCGAGAACGATTCCCGACGAACCGATTCCGTCAACCTCCTCCGATCCCAGACACGCGGTCACCGTGACCGTCAACGGCCAGACGGTGAGGCGGTCGGTCAGCCCGCGCATGCTTCTGTCGGACTTCATCCGCCACGAACTCGGGCTGACGGGCACCCATGTCGGCTGCGAGCACGGGGTGTGCGGTTGTTGCACGGTGATCATCGACGGCCACGCCGGACGGTCGTGCCTGACATTCGCCGTCCAGGCCGACGGCGCGGAACTGCGCACAATCGAAGGTGTGGCCGCCCCGGACGGCACGCTGCACCCTGTGCAGCAGGCGTTCATGGAATGCCATGCGCTGCAGTGCGGCTATTGCACGCCGGGTTTCGTGATGGCGATCCTGAACTACCTGGAGGAGACGCCCGCCCCGGACCTCTCGGAGACGGCGATCCGGGAGGTGCTGGCCGGAAACCTGTGCCGCTGCACCGGCTACGGGAACATCGTCAAGGCGTTCCGTCGTGCGGTGGCGCTGATGGGCACGCGCACGGGCTGAGGGAAGCGATACGATGTCGACAAGACAGTTCGGCGAGCCGGTCCAGCGCAACGCCGACCCGGCGCTGCTCAAGGGCGAGGGTACGTTCATCGACGACATCGCGCTGCCCGGCGCGCTGCACGCCGCCTTCGTGCGCAGCGCCCACGCGCGGGCGCGGATCAAGGCGATCGACACCTCCGCCGCGGCGGCGCTGCCCGACGTGGTGGCGGTCTACACGGCCGAGGATCTCGGCGCGCTCGACGTCACGCTGCCGATGCTCATCCCCCATCCCTGCATCGTCGGCGGCGGCAAGACCCAGCGGCCGCTGGCGCGCGATGACGTCTATTATGTCGGCCAGTGCATCGCGATGGTCGTCGCGGTCGACCGCTACACCGCCGAGGACGCCTGCGGGCTGGTCACGGTCGACTACGAGCCGCTGCCGGTCGAGCTCGATCTGGAAAAGGCGCTCGCCGAGGGCGCGCCGCTGGTGCATGCGGACATTCCCAACAACCTCGCCGCCCGTTTCGTCCAGGAATCGGGCAACGCCGAGGAGGCCTTCGCCGGGGCCGAGCATGTGACCACGCTCAAGGTCCGGCTTGAGCGCTCGACCGCGGCGCCGATGGAGTGCCGCGCGGTCGCTGCGCGCTGGGACGGGGTCGCGGGCGAGCTCACGGTCTGGGATTCGACCCAGGCGACGATCTCGGTGCGCGGCGGGCTCGCCTCGCTGTTCGGCATCGACGAGGACAAGATCCGGGTCGTTGCGCCCAATGTCGGCGGCGGGTTCGGTCAGAAGATCATGATGTTCCACCCCGACGAGATCATCGTGCCCTTTGCCGCGATGCAGCTCGGCCGGCCGGTGAAGTACATCGAGGATCGGGTCGAGAACTTCATCGGAGCATCGCAAGAGCGGGCGCAGATCCACGAGATCTCGCTTGCGGCGATGAAGGACGGCACGGTGCTGGGCCTGCGTGATTCGTTCATCCACGATACCGGCGCCTTCATTCCCTACGGCATCGCCGTCGCCCAGGTCGCCTCGACGTCGATCGCCGGCCCCTATCGGATCCCCGGCATCTGGGTTGCGTTCACTGCGGTCTACACGCCGTGCGTCCAGGTGACGCCCTATCGCGGCTGCGGTCGCCCGCAGGCGTGCTTTGCTATCGAGCGCGCGATGGACCAGCTCGCCGACGAGCTCGGAATCGACCGGATCGAGATCCGGCGGCGCAATTTCATCGCGCCGGACCAGTTCCCCTACAAGCGTGACGGGCTGTTGTTCGCCGACGGTCTGGAGGTCAGCTACGATTCGGGCGAGTATGCCAAGGCGCTCAACCTGATCGCCGAGACCATCGACCTGGAGGCCTTTCGCGCCGAGCAGGAACAGGCGCGCGCGGCAGGACGGCATATCGGCTTCGGGCTCGGCTTCTATGTCGAGGGCACCGGGCTCGGCCCCTACGAGGGCAGCCGCGTCAAGGTCCACCCGATCACCGGCAAGGTCTACGTCAATACCGGGCTGACCAGCCAGGGTCAGGGTCACGAGACCGTCTTCGCCCAGATCGTCGCCGATCAGCTCGGCTGCGCGGTGAGCGAGGTGATCTTCGTCGAAGGCGACACCCAGGCCTACGATTGGGGTGTGGCGACGTTCGCCAGCCGTGCCGCGGTGGTCAGCGGCAATGCGATCCACAAAGCCGCCGTCGCTGCACGAGGGCAGATCATCGAGGCCGCAGCCAACATGCTGGAGGCCGATCCGGCGTCGATCGAGTTGCGCGACGGCGCGGCGTGGATCATCGGCGGCAACCGCTCGGTGGGGCTGGCCACGATCGCCACGGCGTCGAACCCGCTGCGCTATGCCTTCAACGAAGCCTCCCAGGCCGCGACCCAGTTCGCGCCGGCCTCGCGGCACGACGGCCCGCCTTTGGCCGAAGGCAGCCATCCGGGCATCGAGGCAACCGCTTATTTCAGCCCCAGCCACGCGACATGGGCCTATGGCGTCCATGCCGCCATCATCGAATTCGACACCCAGACCTGCGCGATGGACGTCAAGCGCTATGTCTGCGTCCACGACTGCGGCAGGATGATCAACCCGATGATCGTCGACGGCCAGGTGATGGGCGGCATCGGCCAGGGTATCGGCGGGGCGTTTTACGAGCGCTGCGCCTTTGATGAAAACGGCACGCCGCTTGCGGCCAACTTCATGGACTTCCTGATGCCCTACGCAACGGAGGTGCCCAACGCCGAGGTCGTGCACATGGAAACGCCGTCGCCGCTCAATCCGCTGGGCATCAAGGGGGTCGGAGAGGCGGGCACGATCCCGGTCTCCCAGGTCGTGGCCGCGGCGATGGAAGATGCGTTCGCGCCCCTGGGGATCGCCCCGGTCCGCGAATCGCCGATGTCGCCCAACATGATACACGCCCTGCTCGCGGCAGCGCGCGGCCGCTGAGATGCCGGTGCGGCTGGCCCAGATGACCCACGAAGAGGTCGGCGCGGCGATAGCGGCCCGCAAGCTGGTCATCGTGCCGACCGGGGCCACCGAGTCCCACGGCCCCCACATGCCGTGCGATACCGACACCCACCAGGCAGACTACATGGCCGCGGCGCTCGCCGAACGGGTGAATGCCGTCGTCGCACCGGCGATCCCCTATGCCGTCTCGAAGACCTTCGAGCACTTCCCAGGCACAATCTCCTTGTCGATCCCGACCTATCAGGAACTGGTCTACGAGGTCGGCGCGGCGCTGATCCGGCAGGGTTTCGCCGATCTCCTGATCCTCAACGGCAACCGGCCCAACGGGACCTCGAACGACGCCGTGGCACGCCGGCTGGTCGACGATCTGGACCGGGAGTTCGACTTCCAGGTCACCGCGGTGAGCTACTGGGAGCCGGCGGCGCGGACGGTCAACGCGCTGCGCAAATCCGAGATCGGCGGCATGGGCCATGGCGGCGAGTTCGAGACCTCCTTCCAGCTCGCCACGCGCCCGGAGCTGGTCAAGATGGATCGGATCGAAGGCGTCCGCACGCCGCTCGTCGGCTGGGATCTCGTTGCGCCGGTCGAACCCTGGCGCACCTATCGCCGCCGCCCGGGCCCCGCCGCCAACCACGCCTCGATCTTCGGCGCCCCCCATGTCGCATCCGCCGCTCAGGGTCGGGCGCTGGTCGCCGCGACCATCGATGCCCTGGTCGAGATGGTGGGCAACCTGCGCCCGTCCTACGAGGAACGGCGGTAGCCCGCGCCGCTTCGCCAGATGCAGACCGTCCGTATGCGATGTGCAATATGGTAGAATCGCATGGTCCAAGCTCGTCCAGGAATCTGCGCCATGGGCCAACAGTGGAAACCAATATGCGATTATACGGTCGATCCGCACAGTCTCGCGCAGAGCGAACTTCGGACCCTCGAGAGCGTATGGAGAGAACAGCGCAGCCGGCTTGAGGGGTTGGATGCATTCCGGCAGTTCAATGAACGGCTGAAACGCGAGTGGGCGATCGAAACCGGCTTGATCGAGCGCCTGTATGTCCTCGACCGGGGCATCACCCAACTCCTGATCGATCGCGGTATCAGCACCTCCTTGATCCCGCACGGCGCGGTGGACGACCCCCGGACCGTGGTTTCCATGATCCGCGATCACGAGGCGGTCGTGGACGGCATCTTCGATTTCGTAAAGGGGCGGCGCCCTCTGTCCACGAGTTACATTAAGGAGATTCACGCCCTCATCACCCGCCACCAGAACACGGTGGAAGGCGTGGATCAATTCGGCCGGACAACCCACATCGATCTGATTCGCGGGGATTACAAAAAACAGCCGAACAATCCCCTGATGCTCGACGGAGAACTTCGCCAATACTGTCCACCGGAGCATGCTTCCTCGGAAATGGACCGCCTGATCGACATGCATCGGGCACATGCGGACGTTCCACCAGAGGTCGAGGCCGCCTGGCTGCACCATCGATTCACCCAAATCCACCCTTTCCAGGATGGCAACGGACGTGTCGCACGCGCGCTCGCGACGCTGATCTTCGTGAAAAGCGGCTGGTTCCCGCTGGTCGTGCGGGATCGGGAGGGCGGCGCATACATCGATGCCCTGGAAGCCGCGGACAGCGGCGATCTCGGTCGTCTGGTCAAGTACTTCGCGGACCTTCAGAGGAAAGAATTCGTCAACGCGCTGAGCATCGCGCGGAGCGTGTTGCAATCCAACCGGGCAGAAGATGCGATTCGCGCCGTGCGGGGAGAACTGCAACGCAGAAAAGATTCGTTGATCGAAGAATGGCGAACCGCATGCGACACCGCGGATCGACTCCGCGAACAGGCCGAACGACGGTTGAAGGAGGTTTCGTCCATATTGCAACAGGAGATGGACGGGCTATTCGAGAGCGCGACCTTCTTCACCACCGGTGCCGCGAACGGTGATCCCAACAGCCATTACTACCGCTTCCAGATTATAGCTACGGCGAAAGAACTCGGCTATTTCGCCAATACCGATACCTATCGTTCCTGGGTGCGGCTGGTGATGAGGAACACCAATCAGAGCGAGCTCCTGATTGCGTTCCATGGTATCGGACACGAGTTTCAAGGGGTGCTCGCCTGTTCGGCCTGTTGGTTCCAACGAGTCGAGACCGAACGGGGAGAACGCGAGATCGGCGGCATCGAGCCGACGACCGACAGGGTGTTCCAGATCAACTACAAAGAGCCTCTGCCGCAAACCGGGGAGCGCTTTCTGCCCTGGCTGGAGGAATGCATCGTGCGGGCGATCGGACTCTGGCAGGCGACGGCTCTTTGAGAGTCCCCGCACCGGCCGGGCCAGGATAGCAAGGGCAGCCGTACCCCCCCTTGGTCTGGGGCGGTCACGCCGCGCCGACCGAAGACGGCCCGTTTCGGTTTGCCCTGCGCGCGGATCCGGACCGTCATATGTAGTGTCCCGCTCCCGGCCAAGCGCACGGCCGCCGCCGCCATCGATGCCCTGGTCGAGATGGTGGGCAACCTGCGCCCGTCCTACGAGGAACGGCGGTAGCCCGCGCCGCCGCAAGGCGCGCTCAGCCGGGTTGGAAGAGGAGGTCGGGCAGCCAGGTTGCGATCTCCGGGAAGCGGATGATCATGACCATCGCCACCAGCATGATGATCCAGTAGGGAACCGCGCTCCTGAAGATCGTCATGACGCTGATCTCGGGATCGGCGCCCTGGATCGCCGATTTGACCGTGTACACCAGGAGCCCGAACGGCGGGGTCAGGAGCCCCGCCTCGATGGCGATGATCGCGATGACGGCGAATGCGATGGGTTCGTAGCCGAGCTTGACGGCAATCGGCGCGAAGATCGCAGCCGTCAGCAGCATGATAGAGATCGAATCGATGATCATGCCCAGCGCGAACCAGATCAGCACCATCACGGTCAGCACCATCCAGGGCGCCAGGCCCGTTCCGAGGAACACCCCTTCGATGGCGTTGGTCATGCCGGTCATGGCAAGCGTGCGCGAATAAAGCGCAGCGGTGATGAGCAGCAGCAGTATCGGTGCCGACGTCCGCCCCACCGACAAGATGGAATCGACGAACTCGGGCAGGCGCATGCCCTTGACGACAGCCAGAACGAGGCCGATGAAAGCGCCCGCCCCGGCGCCTTCGGTCGGGGTGAATACGCCGAACCAGATGCCGCCCAGGACGACGACGATCACCGCGATGATGCCCAACAGGCTGACCAGGAACTGGACTGTCGAGACCGCTTCTACATCCGCAGGCGCCGGCGCGGCCCCCGCGGATCGCTGCGGCGGCGACCCGGCGCCGACGCGTTCGGGTCTGATGAGCGCCGCAGCGAAGACATAGGCCACGAACATCGAGGTCAGCAGAAACCCGGGCAGGATGCCGGCCGCAAAGATCTGGCCGATCGACTGCTCTGTCAGGATGCCCCAGACGATCATTAGCACGCTGGGGGGGATCAGCATGCCCAGGCAGCTCGACCCGGCAACGGCGCCCAAAGCAAACCCGCTGTGGTAGCCGAACCGTTTCATCTCCGGGTAGGCGATGCGCGAGAACGCCGCGGCCGAGGCGATGCTGACGCCCGTCACGAAGGAGAACAGCGCGTTGCCCAGAACCGTGGCGATCGCAAGCCGGCCGGGCAGTCTGCGCAGCAGCCGGTTGACGCCCCGGTAGACGTCGGTGACCGTGCCCGACTTGCCGATGAACTCTCCCATCAGCATGAACAGCGGGATCACCGCGAAAACATAGGCCCGGATGGCCTCATACGCGGTTGCCGCCAACATGGTCTGGACGGAATGAAAGGCATAGGAGTCCGCGCCCGTGACCATGAAAATCCCGAGCGCGCTGGTCATGCCCAGGGCGACGGCGATATGGACGCCGACGGCGACGAGCGCCACCAGGCAGACGACCAGCAGGATGGCGACGTTGGCGTCGAACACTGATGCCGCTCCCCGCCCGCCGCCCGGCGCCGCTACAGCCCCGGGGCGTCGGCGTCCGCTCCGGAGCCCGCCGAACCAGGACTGAACACATCGACATACGCCATGACGCCGTAGTTGATCAGCGCCAATGCGCTGCCGATCAGGACCGTCCAGCGCGCCGGCCAGGACGGCACGCGCAGCGCGCCCTCGCCCTCGAACTCACCCTCGACGAAGGACCGGATGCTTTCCTCCCACCCGCCGGTAATGATCATGAGGAAGAACGCCGCGCCCAGAAGATAACCGAACCCCAACAATATCCGCTGGACGCCGCGCGGCAGACGGGTCACCAGAAAATCCGCCTTCAGCATCGACCGGCTGCGGATCGCATAACCCGCCTGCAGAAAGGCGATGATCACCACCGAGGCGCTGACCATCTCCACCGTGCCATAGATCGGCCGGTCGAAGGCGCCCCGGCCGATGATGTCGCCCAGAACCAGAAATACCAGGGCGAACGCCCAGACCGCCGCCAGCACCATGAGGGTTTTCGATACCCGGTCGCTGAGCGTGACAATGTTCATGCCGGCCCTCTGTCAGCGACGTGCCCGGACGTCATCCTTCGGGATCCGGCCGGGTATCCTGCCGGTGCAGCGCCTGCCGGGTTCCCGGAGCCGTTCGGCCTGTCATGCCCTCCTACTCGATGACGTAGCGGACCGGCCACTTGTAGCCGTGCCTTTCCGCCGCATCGAGATAGGCATTGAGGATCTTCTTGGCGGGAAAGCCCCTCTTTTCGAGCTGATCGGCGTGCTGTTGCGGCCAGTGCGCCAGGCCCTTCGCCCAGCCGAGACGGATATCGGCCGGCAGATCGGACACGGTGATGTTGTTGCGCAGCCAGGCCATGTCCTTTTCGTAGCCGATCTTGTTCGCCGTACCGGTCTTGAGCTCGAAGCGGTCGGCCACCTCCTGAACGATCGACTTGACCTCTGCGGGCAGCCTGGCCCAGAAGCGGTTGTTCACCGTCAGGCCATGCCAGGTGATCGAGCCGAATCCGATCGTGGTGTAGTACTTGCCGACCTCCCACAGTCCGAAGGTCTTGCCCCACGCGCTGGGGAACATGATGCCGCCCTCGGCGACGCCGGTTTTCAGCTTCTGGTACCAGCCCGGCAGGCCGTCGGTAACCGGAACGATGCCGATCCCGGCCTGTTTCATCCAGTTGAGATTCAGCCCCGCGCCCAGGATCTTTCGCCGCTTCAGGTCGTCCAGCTTCTTCCAGGAGAATTGCGTGCCGAGGTTGTAGCCGCCGTCGCCGATGATCGCGATGAGGGTCTGGTTGAAATCCTGGAACCGCCGCTCGAGGCTCGGAAACTGTCCGTAGATGTCGGCTGCGGCGGCAACGCTCTGCACCGGATCCATGGTGCCGAACGGCAACATGATCTGAAAGGCGTGCATGGGCAGCTTCGAGGCCTCGAAGCAGTAGCAGAAGCCGCCGATGTCGACCACGCCGTTCTGCACGCCTTCGAGAGTATCGAACACCTT
>CAYFYS010000028.1:0-11021 GCA_964347365.1 uncultured Rhodospirillaceae bacterium
CTTTCTGGACTTGCCAGGGGCTGCGAAGTCGGTGGGATGCGCTACGGTCCGAGCGCGGCGCGGCTCGACCGGGCCGAGGGCCGGAACGTGTGGCTGACCGTGTCCCTGCGCGAGGGAAGGAATCGCGAAATCCGCCGCGTGCTCGATACCCTTGGGCTTACCGTCAACCGGCTGATCCGGATATCCTACGGTCCCTTCCAGCTTGGCGCGCTCGCCCGCGGTGCGGCTGCGGAGATCCCCGGCAAGGCGCTTGACGAGCAGCTCGGCGATGCGGATCACGGGCGGTAGCCTGCGTGGCCGCCCGATCGCCGCACCCCCGGGCCGCGCTCTGCGACCGAGCACCGGGCGCGTGCGTGAAGCGGTGTTCGACCTGCTGGTCCATGCCACTTCGGAGGCGATCCCGCCGCTGGCCGGTGCGCGCGTGCTCGACGCCTTCGCCGGGACCGGCGCCTTCGGGCTGGAGGCGTTGTCGCGCGGCGCGGCACACGCCGTGTTCATCGATCGCGATCCGGGCTGGGCGCGTCGCAACGTCATCGCGCTCGGCCAGGGCGCTCGCGCCCGGCTGATCGCCGCCGACGCCCGTCGCCCGCCGCCGGCCGTGGCGCCTGTGGACTTCGCCTTCCTCGACCCGCCTTACGGCACCGGTCTTGCCGCACCGGCTCTCGCCGCCCTGATCGCGGCCGGCTGGATTGGCCCGGCGAGCCTGGCGGTGGTGGAGACTGGCGCAAGGGAGCTTCCCGTCTGGCCGGGCGGCCTCCGCGAAATACGGGCCCGGCGCTACGGCGCGGTGCGGATCGCTCTGCTGGCTTTGTCGCCCTAACGCCTGCCGAACAGGCGCTCGATATCGGCGAGCTTGAGCTCTACATAGGTCGGGCGGCCGTGGTTGCACTGGCCGGAGCCCGGCGTGGTTTCCATCTGGCGCAGGAGTGCGTTCATCTCCTCGGCGTTCAGCCGGCGGCCGGCCCGGACCGAGCCGTGGCAGGCCATGGTCGAACAGACCGCTTCCAGCCGCTCCCTGAGCGCGGATCCGGTGCCGTGCTCGGCGATCTCTTCGGCGAGGTCGCGGACCAGACCCGCAGCCTCGCCGACGCCCAGGAGCGCAGGCACTTCGCGGACGATCACCGCTTCGGGACCGAACGGCTCGACCACGAGCCCGAAATCGGCGAGTTCCTCCGCGCGCGTGGCGATGCGCTCCACGGACAGGGCATCGAGGTTCACCACCTCGGGGATCAGCAGCGCCTGGCGGGGTACCCCGCCATTGCCGAGCGCGGCCTTGATACGCTCGTAAACGATGCGCTCGTGGGCCGCATGCTGGTCGACGATCACCACCCCGTCGGGAGTCTGGGCCAGGACATAGGTTTCGTGGAGCTGGGCCCGCGCAGCTCCTAACGGGTAGTGCTGCCCGTCGTCAGTGGTGACCGGATCGCTCCGGGCGGTTGCCGCGCTTGGCGCGAAGCCGGCCGGCGCCTGGAACCGCGCTGCTTCCTCCGCGAGTCCCCGCGGCGCTGCGCGGCCGTGCGGCAACGGCGCAGCGCCGGCCCGGAAGGCGCCGAGCGCCGCCTGGCCGACGGTCGAGGACGCGCGATGGCCGGCCGCAGCCAGCGCGTGCTTGAGCGCACCGACGATCAGCCCGCGCACCAGCCCGGGGTCGCGGAACCGCACCTCGGCCTTGGCCGGATGAACATTGACGTCCACTAGCGCCGGCGGTGCCTGGAGGTGGAGGACGACCAGCGGATGGCGTTCTCGCGACAAAAGATCGGCGTAGGCGCCGCGGATCGCGCCGGCGAACAGCCGGTCCCGCGTCGGGCGGCCGTTGACGAAGACGTGCTGCATCCGCGTGCTGCGGCGGTTCAGCGTCGGCAGGCCCGCTCTCCCGGAGAGCCGGAAGCCGTCGCGCTCGGCCTCGATCGGCACCGCGTTGTCCAGGAAGTCGCGGCCCATGATCTGAAGCAGCCGTTCGGCTGCGGGCTCAATCAGATCACCGGTCCCGACCTCGCAGCGCAGACGGACACGGTCGTCGGCGGTCACCGAAAAGGCGATATCGGGGCGCGCGAGCGCCAAGCGGCGGACCGTCTCGACGGCGTTTTGCACCTCGGTGGTGTTCGCCTTGAGGAACTTCAGCCGGGCCGGCGTCGCGAAGAACAGGTCGCGTACCTCGACCAGCGTGCCGCGCGCGCGGGCGGCCGGCCGTACCGCCCCCGCCGTGCCGGCCTCTACGGTGATGCAGTGGGCCTGGTCGGCATCCCGGGCACGGCTGGTGCGCGCAAGCCGGCTCACCGAGGCGATCGAGGGCAGCGCCTCGCCGCGGAACCCGAGGCTCGCCACCGCCGAGAGGTCGTCGTCGGGCAGCTTCGAGGTCGCATGGCGTTCGATCGCCAGACCGAGCGCGGCCGCATCCATGCCTTCGCCGTCATCGGCGACCGCAATCAACGCCCGACCGCCGTCGCGCAGGGACACCTCGATCCGGCCCGCGCCGGCATCGATGGCGTTCTCGACCAACTCCTTGACCACAGAAGACGGCCGTTCAACCACCTCGCCGGCGGCGATCCGGTCGACCAGCACCGGCGGCAGGCGCCGGATTTCTGCGCGCGGCTTCCAGGGTGCGCCGTCGGGCAGGAACATCCCGTTCAAGACCGTACCCCCTTGCCCGCCAAGGCGCCGAGAGACGATCCCCCGGGCGTCATCGCTGGTGAATGCGATGCCATCGTCCCGTCGAAGGATAATCGGATCGGTCGACGGCAGGAACCCGGTTTCGGGAATCCTCAGGGCGTGGTTTGCAATTCGGACGGGTTGCCGACCACAACCACGACGAGCTTGTCCGCATCGAGGAGCCGCGCTGCGACCCGCCTGATATCGGCGCCGCCGACCGCATCGATCAGGGACGCCCGCCGGTCGAGATAGTCGATACTGAGCCTGTTGCTCTGGACGGCGACCAGCATGCGGGCGATGTTGGGTGTGGAATCCAGCCGCAGCGGGAACGACCCGTTGAGGTAGGTCTTGGCCGCGGCCAGATCGTCCTCGCCGACGCCTTGGCGGGCCATGCGCCGCCATTCCGACCTGATAAGGTCGAGCGCGGTCGTCACGCGCGCATTCTTCGTCGCCAGCCGGCCGATGATCAGCCCGGCCCGCGCCATGGGGTCGAGATAGCTGTAGACCGAATAGACGAGGCCGCGCTTCTCGCGGATCTCCGCGTGCAGGCGCGAGGCGCTGCCACCGCCCAGGATATGGTTCATCACGTAAGCGGCGTAGTAGTCCGGATGATCGCGTCTGAGCCCGGCCTGGCCGAAGACGACGACGCTTTGCGGGATCGGCTTGCGGATGACCGCCAGCCTGCCGCCCGCCGGCACGGCCTCGGGCAGGGCGGCCGGGCCGCCGCGCCGGGGCAGCGCGCCGAACACCTCGTCGAGCCGGTGGGCGAGCTCCTTGGGAGCGATATCGCCGGCCACCCCGACGATCAGGCCCTCGCGCACGAAACGCTCCCGCACAAAGCCGACCAGGTCGGCGCGGGTGATCGCGCGCACGCTCCGCGGCGTGCCGGCTGGCGGCTTGGCATAGGGGTGGTCGCCGAAGACCAGCCTGTACCAGGTCCGCCCCGCGATGCGCCACGGGTCGTCCTTCTCGTCGTCCAGAGAGGCGATGTGCTGGTCGCGGATCCGCTCGACGGGCGCCGGATCGAAGCGCGGCGCGTTGAGGGCCGCACGCAGCAGGTCGAAGGCGTCTTGCCTGCGCGCGCTCAAGGTGCGCAGAGAGCCGCGGAACCAGTCGCGTCCGGCATCGAAACGAAGCGAGGCGGCGACATCCTCCAAGGCTTCCTGGAACGCTCCGGAATCGCGCGCGCCCGCCCCTTGGTCGAGCAGGCTGGAGACGAGATCGGCCAAGCCCTCCTTGCCGTCGGGATCAAGCGCCGCACCGCCCTTGAAGGCGAACGCGACGCTGATCACCGGGACCGAGCCGTCCCGGACCAACCAGGCCTCGACGCCGCCCGGGCTGCGGACGCGCTGGATCTCGGTTGCGGCCGTCGAACCGGCGGCGAGCGCGATCCACGCCGCAAGCATGGAGGCGAGGAGGCCGGTCATCGCAATGCCGCTCCGCCGATCCCAGCGCGAAGCAGTGCCTCGATCACAGGACATCGTATCCAATCACGAAGGTGGTTTTCGCGGGGTGCCCCGCCCGTGCCGGCTACGCTAAAGGCTCGGCTCCGGCGGGTCGAGGCGCAATTCGCAAACGGGTCGCCCGCCCTCGCACGGCGGGGCGCATGACGGCGCCCCGGACCCTGAACATAGCACGCCCGGCTCAGGTGGATGCCGCCGCGTCCGGCGGCCGCGCGGGTATCAGGCGTCGCTGGACCGGGAAGAGGTGGACGTCGAAGCGGTCCACCACGAGCCCCCAGATTCCCTTGGGCGCCTTGAGCATGACGACCACCGCCGTCGCCCCCAGCAGGATCAGATACCAGGACCCGTAAGGGGCCAGAGGTTCGCGCAGCAGGAAGTAGATCGCCGTGCCGAGGATCGGGCCTTCGATCGAGCCGATGCCGCCGATGACGACGATGAAGATGATGGTCGTCGTCCAGTTGATGTCGAAGGCCGCGCTCGGGCTTATGCGGATCTTGGTCAGGTAGATCAGGGCGCCGACGGCCGAGGTTCCGAAGGCGGCCAGGATGTAGACCAGGAGCTTGGCGCGGAAATTGTCGACGCCGAGGCTGCGCGAGGCCTCCTCGGAATCGCGGATGGCGGTAAGCGCAAGCCCGTGGCGCGAACGCAGCAGGAGGTAGACGGCCGCGATCACGACCACGATCACCGCCAGCGCCACCCAGTAGATCACCATGTCACGGGCCGCGCGCGAGGCCGCGATCGACTTGATGGCGGTGATCGGCAGGCTCATGCCCGACCCGCCGCCCAGCACCTTGACCTGGGCGAAGCCGAGCAGGAAGACCTCGGCGACCACCCAGGTCCCGATCGCGAAGTAATGCCCGCGCAGCCGGAAGACCACCAGGGCGATCGGCAGCGAGATCACGGCTCCCACGAGGCCGGCCAGCGGCACCGTCCAGAGCGCCCCCACGTCGGCGAAGATCACCAGAATGAACAGGAGATACCCGCCCAGCCCGACGAAGGCCTGCTGTCCGACCGAGACCAGTCCGCCATAGCCCGCCAGCAGGTTCCAGAGCTGCGCGAGCGCAAGGACGTAGAAGATCTCCACCAGCAGGCGCATCAGCGCGCGGTCGCCCCAATAGGGCAGCGAAATCAGGACGACCACTGCGGCGAGGCCGAAGGCCATGCCGGCCCGGCTCGCCGGCGTCGAGCGCTGCACCCGGCTAGTCATCGCGCGTTCTCGGGAACAGCCCGTTGGGCCGCAGGACGAGGATTGCGAGAAAGGCCAGATGACCGGCGAGGATCTGCCAGCCGGGATCGATCTTCGCGCCGATATTCTGGGCGACGCCGAGAATCACGCCACCGGCCAGCGTGCCCCAGATCGAGCCCAGCCCGCCGATGATGACCGCCTCAAAGGCGAACAACAGCCGCGACGGCCCCAGCGCGGGGTCGAAATTGGTACGGATGCCGAGGAAGATGCCGGCGATGCCGACCAGGACGAGCGCCACGGCCATCGCCAGGCCGTAAATGTGTCGGTGATCGATCCCCATGAGCTGGGCGGTGTTCGCATCATCGGAGGTTGCGCGGAACGCGCGGCCGAGGCGGGTGCGGCCGAAGGCGAACTGCAGTCCGGCGATCAGGATCACGGCTGCGACAAAGACGATCAGCGGCAGGACGCCGATCTCCAACCCCTCCACGAGGCGGAGGCTGACGGTCTCCACCGTGCCCGCCTGGAGCCTCCGGGAGTCGGCGGAAAACGTCTCCAGCAGCACGTTCTGGATGATGATCGAGATCCCGAAAGTGACCAGAAGCGGTGGCAGCAGGTCGTTGCCCAGGGTGAAGTTGAGCACCCCGCGTTGGAGCAGGTAGCCGAAGATGAACATGAACGGCAGCACGGCGATCATGGAAAGGAACGGATCGACCCCCGTGGTCTCGATGACCACCATGGCGACGAACGCGGCCAGAACGATCAGGTCGCCATGCGAGATGTTCACCAGGCGCATGACGCCGAAAATGATCGCAAGCCCGGCGGCGAACAGGGCATAGAGCCCGCCCGTCAGGATGCCTTGGACGATCGAGTTGGCCCATTCGATCATGCTCAACCGCCGAAATAGGCCGCAGCGATCTGCTCGCGGGTCAGCGTGCCGGGCGGCCCGCTGAGCGAGACCCGCCCCTCCTGCAGGCAGTGGACGGTATCGGCGATCGCGAGCGCACGATGGATGTCCTGCTCCACGACGACCACCGAAACCCCCTCGGCGATGATCCTGGGCATCGCGTCATAGATCTCCTTGACCACGATCGGCGCCAGGCCGAGCGACAGCTCGTCGAACAGGATCAGATCGGGGTTGGCCATCAGCGCGCGTCCGATGGCCACCATCTGCTGCTCACCGCCGCTGAGCGCGGTGCCGGGAACCGTGCGCCGCGCGACCAGGGCGGGGAACAGGGCGTAGACCCGTTCCAGCGTCCACTCTCCTGGGCGCCGGCTGTAGCCGCCGATCAGCAGGTTTTCCTCCACCGACAGGCTGGGGAACAGGCGTCGGCCTTCGGGGACCATCGCGATGCCCATGTCGACGATCTCGCAGGCTGCCATGCCCTGGATCGGCCGCCCGCGATAGGACACCGCATTGCCGGCGGCGGCGACCATGCCGGTGATGGCGCGCAGCAACGTCGTCTTGCCGGCGCCGTTGGCGCCGATCACCGCTGCGGTCTCGTGCTCGGCCAACACCAGGTCGACGCCGAACAATGCCTGGAAATCGCCGTAAAAGGCGTTCAGGCCGCGGATCTCGAGCAGGCTCATTCGACCGCGATCCCCATATAGACCTCGCGGACCGCGGGGCTGTCCAGGACGGTCCGCGGATCGCCGTCCTCGATCTTGCTGCCGAAATTGATGACCACCAGGCGATCGATCACCGACAGCAGCGCATGGACGATATGCTCCACCCAGACGATCGAAGTGCCCTGGTCCGGGATGTGGCCGATGGTCGCGACCAGGGCGCGGATCTCGTGCTCGGTTAGCCCGCCGGCGATCTCGTCCAGCAGCAGCACTCGCGGACGGGTCGCGAGCGCCCGGGCAAGTTCCAGGCGCTTGCGCTCCAGCAGCGTCAGCGTGCCGGCGGTCACGTTGGCCTTTCCGATCAGTCCGATCCGATCGAGGATCCCGGCACACTCCTCGTAGGTTCTGCTTTCCGGCTGGCGTCCGCCGAACACCGCACCGACCAGCAGGTTCTCGAACACCGTCATGCCGGCGAAGGGGTGGGGGATCTGGTAGGACCGTCCGAGCCCCGCGCGGCAGCGCAGATGCGCCGGCATCCCGGTGACGTCCTGGTCGGCGAAGACGATCCGGCCACTGTCGGGCTGCAGGCTGCCGGTGATCAGATTGAACAGCGTGCTCTTGCCCGCGCCGTTGGGTCCGATGATCCCCAGCGCCTCGCCCTCGGCGAGGTCGATGTCCAGGGCGTCGATCACCCGCAGTGAGCCGAAGCTCTTGAACAGGTGGTTGACCGACAGGATCGGGTTCATCGGGGGCCCCCGGGGACCGGCCGGCACGGCACAAGAGCCGGCCCGTCCGGCGGCCCGCCGCGCAGCAGAAAGAATCGAGGCTGCCACCGATCGGGATGTTCGTTGCGCGCCGATTGTCGACGATGATCAGGTCGTACTTGAACGCCTTGCCGGGCTTCCATTGCCCGCCGACAAGCGGCGTACGGCAGGCGTTTTTGACCGGGTTGCGATGGTCGCCGAACTTCCATGAGACCGGGCCGACGATCGATTCATAGTCGGTGTTCTCGATCGCATTCAGGATTGCCTCGGGATCGCCGGGATCACCGCAGCGCTTCAGGACATCGATTGCAACTTCGATATTGGCATGCTTGAAGCCGAGCGGCTGGGTCCATTGTTTGCCGGTGCGCGCGGTGTAGGCGGCCGCGAACTCCGCAGACGTCGCACCGGTCAGGGTCGACCTGAACGGGTGCGCCGGCGACCACCAGACCTCGGTGGTCAGCCCCGCGCCGCGATCGCCCAATGCCTCGATCGCCGGCGGGAACAAGAGCGCCTTGGCGATCGTGGCGGCCTTGAGCTGCTTTGTCAGGCCCTGCTGCGCGGCTTGCGTCCAGAAGGTCGAGAAATCCGGCGGCGTGGACACGCCGGTCAGGATGTGCACCCCGCGCTTCTTGAACTCGGTGATCTGGGCAGTGAAATCGCTCGTGCCCGGCTGGAACAGCGACGGCTGGTGATAGCCGAACCCGCCGCCTTCGATCGGCGGCCGGAAACCGTGCTTGGGATCGCCGGCCACGACACCGTCGGTGTCGTTGACCATCAGGCTGCCGACTTCTTTGTTGGTGCCAAGCGCGTGCCACATGTCCATGAACACGCCGATCATGTCGTCGATGCCCCAGAAGAAGTGGTAGGTCCATCTGAAGCCTGTATCCGGGGTCGCGCCGCGCCCGAAATAGACGATCTGCCAGGGCGTGTCGGCGGTAACGCACGGCACCTCGTTGACCTCGCACTGGTCGGACACCGGGTTCACCGTGTCGCCGGACGAGGAGCCGATCATCAAATTGACCTCGTGCTTGAGGATCAGCTCGGCCGCGACCTCGGAGGCGCGGTTCGGGTTGGACTGGGAGTCCCGGGCCAGGATCTCGACCGGATAGGTCCGCCTGCCGATCTTGATGCCGCTGCCGATCGCAGCCCGGGCATCGGCGAGCACAAACCGGTCGGCCTCACCGAACGCTGCCAGCGGCCCGGATTGCGGGCTGACGAAACCGATCTTTACCGTTCTCGCGGCGTGGATCGCAGGTGCTGCGAAACTCGATGCCGCGGCCGCAGCGATCACCCCGCCGCTGTACTTGAGCGCGCGGCGGCGACCGATGCCGGGTGTCGAAGGCCGCTTTGCGTAGGTCGTCATCTTGGTCCCTCCCTGTTTCGAGCTCGGTTCACCGGCTGAAGGGCCGGCCGAGCCGTGTTGATGTCATGGCCAAGTGCTCGCACCGTTCATTAGCATGCGGTTCTGTAGCATGCGGTTCTGTGCCGACCAAGCCGGTCGGCGCGGACGCCCGGGCTCAGGAATCGGCCGGCGCGGGGACCGGTTTGGTGTGATCGGACGTGTTGGACTTCAGGTCGAAGCGCCGCTGGTTCACCAGATCGAGGTCCGTGCCGGTCACCCGCACGAAGCGCGCGCCGTCGGGAAACCTGATCGAATGGATGTCGCCCGGATTGAAGGTTCCCGCCATGCCTGGGTCGAGCCGGTAGGTTTCCACGGGCTCGACGATGGGATCCGCGCCGCCCGTACTGCCGGTCTCCTTCCAGATGGTCATCTCGGTGTGCTTGACGGACTGGCAATAGACCGCCCAGGACGGTCCGTGATCGTGCGGCGGCGATTCCACGCCCTTGTCGTAGATGTGGGCCAGAACGACGAACCCGAGCTCGGGATCCTCGTAGAGCCGGTGGACGCCGCGCTCGGCGTCGACGCCGCAATGGGCGGCGACGAAATCGGTGTTGGCCACGAGCTTTTCCAGGTTCACGCGGATCACTTCACGCCCGGCGTCGCCGTCATCGGCGCGGATGGCCGCGCGGCAATCTTCGCAAAACATTTCCAGAGTGTAGGCCATGGATTCTCTCCTTCGGACTGCCCAACGCTCGGCCGAGCCGAGCCTGACACCGCGGCGCACGGTCGGCAAGCGCGAAGCGGGAACCGGCCCCCGACCGGTCGCGCGCGCAGGCCTCCAAGGCCCGGTCAGCCGCGCGGATCGCGCGGCAGGGCGATGTCGAAATGCCGTCGCAGGACGTCTTCGATCAGGTCGAAACACGAGCCGTAGCGGACGACCTCCAGCGTGTCGGCGTTGATCATCGTGGAGGACTTGCCGTAGACGCCCCAGCGCGCCAGCCCGTAATCGATGATGATGTCCGCGGCGGCACGGATTTCCGGTTCGATGTCCTCGGCGCGGAACTTCACGCCCTGAAGCGAGAGGTTGGCCGACGAGCCGATGACCAGCCGGTGGGCGGCGAAAGCGATGCGGGCGAGCGCATCAAGGATCGGCCCGGCGTTGAGCAGCATCGCGATCGTGCCGTCCTTGGTCGTCTGGTCGCGCACGTCGGGGTCGAGCCCGGCGAGGGCGGGGTGCGCCATCCGGCCGGGCGCCACGGTTCCCATCGGCAGGTCGCAGGTCTCGGTGACCGTGGACACGATCGCCCGGCGCGCCCCGGACAGGACGTGAAGATCGCGGTGCATTTCCATGCAGCCGCACATGGCGTTGAGCTTGTCGGGTTTGCGCCGCTTGACCTCGAAGATCTTCCATATCGCGGCGGCGGTGGTGGCAAGGATCACATAGCCGACATCGGTCGGGATGATGCCGATCCCGCCATCGACCAGGACGTCATAAACCCGCCTTGCGTCCGCGTCGATGTTGTGCAGCCTCACGCCCGTTTCACCCAGTAGTTCTCCATGATCGCGGCCACCCAGCCGGGTTCACGGACCGCGCCGCGCGGGGCGAAGGCGCGCATGTAGGGCTTGATGTCGAGAACCGGCGTGCCGTCGATCGCATCGAGCCCGCGCACCCGCACCGCAGTCCCCTCGGTCCCGAGCACCCGGCAGACGGTCGATCCCAGAAGGTTGGGACGGTAATGGCCGCGCTGGGCGAAGATGCCGGCAAGCGGCAGTTCGGGGTCGTCACGCGGATGGCGCGCCCCGGTGACGATGCGTGCCCGATCCGTGCGGTGGAAATGATACAGGATCTCGACGTGGCTGAAATCGTCCAGCCCGACGATGGAATCGGCGCTCAACCAGTCGGTGTCGAGCTCGATCGTCGCAGTCACCCTGTCCCAATCGTCGTTGAAGGGCTCGCTGCGGCCGCCCCTGACATAGCCGATGGGGCGAAGCGTGATCATCGCGCCGCCGCATGCCATTCGCTCACCACCGATTCGTAGGCCGCGCGCTCGCGC
>CAYFYS010000029.1:0-10896 GCA_964347365.1 uncultured Rhodospirillaceae bacterium
TCGAAGCTGTTCTCGACCAGGAGCTTCCAGTTCGCCCGGATGTCGTATTCCTGGGTGCCCGATACGATCTCCAGACGCCCCGACGGCGACTGGTCGACGATCAGATCGATATATTCGCGCGCGCCGGCCAGATAGTCGGCCAACGGCTCGGCCCGGTCGCCGAAGTGGGCGAACCAGAACCCGCGATAGTCCTCCAGAAACGGCACCTCGGCCAGGGCGAAATCGGCTTGGTCGAAGGCCTCGCCATAGGCGTCCCTGCCCGGAACGTTCCTGAGCGCGCCGTCGATGTCGTAGGTCCATCCGTGATAGAGGCAAGTGAAGCGCCGGCGGTTGCCTTCCCGGTCGCGACAGAGCACGGCGCCGCGGTGACGGCACGCGTTGAGGAACGCCCGGACTTCGCCGGCGTTGTCGCGCGCGAATATCACCGGCCGATCGGCCACGATCCGGGTCCTGAAGTCTCCCCGGTTGCCGATCTCCGAATCGTGGCCGACATAGATCCAGCAGCGATCGAAGATCCGGGCATGCTCGGCCTGGAGAATCGCCGGATCGACCAGCACCGAACGACGGAGCCGGAAACGTTCCCGCTCCGGCTCGTCGATGATGAAGGGATCGTCCATCCGCGGCCGTGCGTTCAGGCGCCGTCTCCCGGCAGCGTGCCCGCGGGCAGGGATTCGATGTGATCGACGATGTCGCGCGGACGGGTGAACCAGATCCTGTCCGCCCGCGGGTGATGAACGACGTGTTCGAGGATCTTGCGGAGCTGCACCATGCGGGACGGCTGGCCGACGATAAAGGTGTGCAGCGACAGGCCGTAGCACAGCGGCTGGTGCACGCACTGTTCCAGCATCTCGTCGATCTGGTCGACGACCATGTCGGTGAACGCGCGCGCGGTGTGATGGCGGTTGAGCATGGCCGGGGAATCGTTGAGCTCCACCGGATAGGGCACCGACAGGATCCGTCCGTTGCGCGTCTTCATCCATACCGGCTGATCGTCCATCGGCCAGTCGAGAACGTAGCGGTAGCCGTTCTCCTGCAGCACGTCGAGGGTGTTCGCGGTCTCGGAGATCCATGGACCGAGCCAGCCGAGAGGCTGGACGCGTTCCTGTCGGCGCAGGATCTCGGTCGCCTCCCTGATCAGTATCTCCTCTTCGCCGGGCGACAAATCGCCCTGGCGCTCGCTGTTGGTCCGCCCGTGGCCGACCACCTCGTCGCCGCGCGCATGGATGCGCGCGATGATCTGCGGCGCGTAGTCGTAGATCGCGGTGTTCACCAGATGACAGGCCGGCAGTTCCAGGGCGTCGAACAGATCGAGGATCCGCCATACGCCCACGCGCAAACCGTAATCCCGCCAGGCGTAGTTGCGGATATCCGGCTGCGGCCCGGGCGCGGTGGGGGTGTGGCCCATCCCCTCGCCGAAATGGAAATGCTCGACGTTCAGCCCGATATAGAACGCCAGCCGCTTGCCGCCCGGCCAGTCGTATTGTGGCCGCTCGACGATCGGCGAATAGGCATAGCGCCCGTGCGTCTTCAGCTCCATCGTCCGCCCCCCGGATCCGCCCTGCGCGGGGACGCTACACCAACGATCACGCTTCGGGAACTACGGCGGTGGCCTCGATCTCGACCTTGGCGCGATCCTCCATCAGGGCGGAGACCTCCACGGCGGCCATGGCCGGATAGTGGCGCCCCATCACCGCGCGCCAAGCCGCGCCGACATCGGCGATGCCGTCCAGATATTCCCGCTTGGATGTGAAATACATCGTCATCCGCACCACGTGCTCGGGCCCCGCCCCGCCGGCGGCGAGAACGGCGCAGACGTTGCGCAGGGCCTGCCGGAACTGATCGGCGAAGCAGTCGCTTTCGAACCTCTCTTCGGAGGTCCAGCCGACCTGGCCGGCGACGAACACCAGCCTGCCGCTGGCCGCCACGCCGTTGGAATAGCCTCTGGGCCGGGGCCAGCCGGGCGGTTGCAGGATCTCCATTGCGGCGCACTCCGGGTCTTGCAGGGAACGGGCAACTGTTTTAAGTCTAAAATAAAGGAGAGGCCCAGGTCCACAGGGCCGCCGCGCAAGGTGACGCCGCCGATGAACAGCGCCCCGTCGAATTCCACCGGCGCCGGCACGGCCGGCCGCGCCGCGCCGCTCGCCGGGCGCCATGCGGCGGTCACCGGGGCTGCGCGCGGGATCGGGCGGGCGGTCGCAGAGACCCTGGCGCGGCTCGGTGCCGATCTTACGCTGCTCGGCCGCGATCTCGAACGGCTGGCGGACACCGCCGCCCGGATCGGTGCGGCATCGGGGTCGAAGCCCCGGATCTTGGCCGGCGACGTCACCGACGCCGATGCGATCGCGACCGCCTTCGCGCGCGCGCGCGCTGCCGCCGGCCCGGTGGCAATCCTGGTCAACAACGCCGGCAGCGCCGGCAGCGCGCCGTTCGCCGGGACCGGCGCGGAACTCTGGCAGTCGATGCTGGAAACCAACCTGACCGGGACCTTCCGGTGCACCAGCCTCGTCTATCCCGGGATGGTCGAAGCGGGCTGGGGCCGGATCGTCAACATCGCCTCGACATCCGGGCTGAAGGGCTATGCCTATGTCGCGGCCTATTGCGCATCAAAGCACGGCGTGGTCGGGCTGACGCGCGCGCTTGCCGTGGAAGGTGCGAGGACGGGGGTGACCGTCAACGCCGTCTGTCCGGGTTTCACCGAAACCGGGATGGCCGCCGAGACGATCGCGAACATCGTCGCGAAGACCGGCCGGAGCCGGGCGCAGGCCCGCGCCGAGCTCACGGCCTTGAACCCTCAGGGCCGCTTGGTCGATCCGCAGGAGGTCGCCGACACGGTGGCCTGGCTGTGTCTGCCGTCTTCAAGCGCGATCACCGGCCAGGCGATCGCGGTCGCAGGCGGCGAGGTGATGTGATGACCGGCTCGGCTCCAGCCGCCGGCGCTGCGGCGCGCGGCGATTACGAGAGCGACGTTGCGGCCGGCGACGGGCTGGAGCTCCGGGTCTGGCTGCGGCTGTTGACCTGTGCGAACCTCATCGAGCACGGCGTCCGCCAGGGACTGCATCAGCACTTCGCCACGACACTGCCGCGTTTCGATGTCCTCGCCCAGCTCCACCGCGCCGAGAAGCCGCTGTCGATGGGTGCGCTGTCGGAACGCCTGATGGTTACCAACGGCAACATCACCGGGCTGGTCGACCGGCTGGCGCGCGAGGGCATGGTCGCGCGCAGCGCCTCTGCGGTCGACAGGCGCGTCCAGATGGTCCGGCTGACGGCGGCGGGCAAGGTCCGGTTCGCCGACATGGCGCGGGACAACCGGCGCTGGGTACACGCCATGATGGCCGGGTTGAGCCGCAAGGAGAAGCAGGCCCTGTTCGCCCTGCTCGGCCGGCTCAAGCAGTCACTCCATGAGCCCGCGCACGAGACGGAGAGCACCGCATGAACGACAGCATGGGCGCGGACTTCAGGCCCGAGCACGTCGCTTGGTCGGTCAAGGGCAAGGTCGCCACGCTGACCATCGACCGTCCGGAGAAGAAGAACCCTCTGACCTTCGGCTCCTACGCCGAGATCCGCGATACCTTCCGCGCGCTGAAATACGTGCGCGATGTCAAGGCCGTCGTGGTCACCGGCGCGGGCGGAAACTTCTGTTCGGGCGGCGACGTCAACGAGATCATCGGCCCGTTGATCGAGATGGACATGCCGGGGCTGTTGGCGTTCACCCGCATGACCGGCGATCTGGTCAAGGCGATGCGTGCCTGCCCGCAGCCGATCATCGCCGCCGTCGAGGGGGTTTGCGCCGGCGCCGGCGCCGCGATCGCAATGCACGCCGACATGCGCCTGGGGACCGCCGAAAGCACGGTCGCCTTCCTGTTCACCCGGGTCGGGCTCGCCGGCTGCGACATGGGCGCGTGCAGCGTGCTGCCGCGGATCATCGGCCAGGGTCGCGCGGCCGAACTCCTTTATTCCGGACGCGGCATGGACGGCGAGCAGGCCCTGGCGTGGGGCTTCTACAACCGGCTGTGCCCGCCCGGCGAGGTTCTGGCCGCCGCACAGGACGAGGCCAGGCGTCTTGCCGAGGGCCCGAGCTTCGCCCACGCAATGACCAAGCGCATGCTTCATGCCGAATGGCCAATGGCGCTCGACGATGCGATCGACGCCGAGGCCGACGCCCAGGCGATATGCATGCAGACCCGGGATTTCCGCCGCGCCTATGAAGCCTTCGCCAACCGGCGACGGCCCGTCTTCGAGGGCGACTGATGCCCGACCGCAGTTTCCTCGACTGGCCCTTCCTCGAAGACGAGCACCGCGCGCTCGCCCACGCGCTGGAAGATTGGGCCGGGGAGGAGATCGTGCCGCTGGAACATGTCGAGCCGGTGGGCGAGGCGGCGCTCGATGCCCGCTGCCGGCATCTCGTCGCCATCCTTGCCGACGGCGGCTGGCTGCGCCATTGCGTCCCGGCGGGACATGGCGGGGCGAAGCCGGTGCTCGATGTCAGGACCCTGTGCCTGATCCGGGAGATTCTCGCCCGCCACTCGGGACTGGCCGATTTCTGCTTCGTCATGCAGGGGCTGGGGACGTGCGCAATCACGCTGTTCGGCACCCAGGCGCAGAAGGCGCGCTACCTGCCGGGCGCGGCGTCGGGCGAGCGCATCGCCGCCTTCGCGCTCAGCGAGCCGGCGAGCGGCTCCGACGTCGCGGCGATGACCACGACCGCCCGCCGGGACGCTGACGGCTACGTGCTGGACGGCGAAAAGACGCTGATCTCCAATGCCGGGCTCGCCGCCCAGTACGTCGTCTTCGCGCGCACCGGCGAAGAGGCGGGCGCCAGGGGAATCTCCGCCTTTATCGTCGATGCCGATGCCCCGGGGCTCAGCGTGCCGGAACGCTTCCCGGTGATCGCACCGCATCCGCTGGGGCGCGTCCGCCTGGAGAACTGCCACATCGACAAGGCACAGATCCTGGCCGGGCCGGGCGAGGGCTTCAAGATCGCGATGGCCTCGCTCGACGTTTTTCGCTCCACCGTGGGAGCGGCCGCCCTCGGCTTCGCCCGCCGCGCGCTGGACGAGGCGCTCACCCGCAGCCGGGAACGCATCGCCTTCGGCCGGCCGATCGCCGATACACAGCTCATCCAGCAGAAGATCGCCGACATGGCCGTGCGAATCGACGCTGCCGCCCTTCTGGTGTACCGCTCGGCCTGGACCAAGGACGTCTTTCAGGGACGGGTGACGCGCGAGGCCGCGATCGCCAAGCTATATGCCACCGAGGCCGCGCAGGAGGTGGTCGACCAGGCGGTCCAGATCTTCGGCGGCCAGGGCGTGATCGTCGGCAACGTTGTCGAGCGGCTCTACCGCGACGTCCGCGCCCTGCGGATCTATGAGGGGACGAGCGAGATCCAGAAGCTGATCATCGCCGGCCAGACGCTGGCGAGCCAGTAGGGGATGACGCCCAACACCGGAGTGTGCCATGCCTGAACCCGGCGGCGGCCCCAGCGCCCATCGCGATCGGTTCGCGGCCGCGCATCTTCCGCCGCGCGAGCTGTGGCCGGAGTTCGACTATGACAGCCTGCCGGAACTGCGCAGCTATCCGGCGCGGATGAACTGCGCTGCCGTGCTGCTCGATGAGATGGCGGCCTCGGGCCACCGCGACCGACCGGTTCTGCATCTGGACGAAACGACGTGGACCTACGGCCAGCTTCGCGCCCTGTCCAACCGCATCGCCCGGGTGCTGGCGGAAGACTGCGGGCTGGTTCCGGGCAACCGCGTTCTGCTGCGCTCGGCGAACACGCCGATGCTGGTGGCCTGCTGGTTTGCGGTCCTGAAGGCGGGCGGCATCTGCGTGACGACGATGCAGCTCCTGCGCGCGCGCGAGCTCACCTACATCATCGAGAAGGCCCGGATCGGCCACGCGCTGTGCGATACCGAATTGCTCGGCGAGCTGGAGGAGGCGAAGGACCGCACCGGCGGACTGCTCCGGCACGTGCTGGGCTTCACTCCCCTTGCCGACCGCCCTGATGCGGCCACGCTCGATCGTGCAGCTTCCGGCAAGCCTGCCAGCTTCGATGTCTGCGACACCGCCGCCGACGATACCGCGCTGATCGCCTTCACTTCGGGGACGACGGGCAGCCCCAAGGCCACCATGCATTTTCACCGCGACGTGATCGCGATGTGCGATTGCTTCCCGCGCTACCTCGACATGGCGGCGCCGGAGGATGTCTTCGCCGGCACGCCGCCGCTGGCCTTCACCTTCGGGCTCGGCGGGCTGACGACCTTCCCGATGCGCTTCGGCGCATCGACGCGGTTCTTCCGCAGACCCATGACGCCGGAGGAAATGCTGGAGGCGATCGCGCGCTATCGCATCACCGGTCTATACACCGCGCCGACCAACTATCGGGTGATGGCCGGTCTGGCCGAAAAATTCGACCTGTCGAGCCTTGCCAAATGCGTCTCGGCCGGGGAGACCCTGCCCCGGGCCACGTGGGAGGCGTTTCACGAAGCCACAGGTCTGCGCATCGTCGACGGGCTGGGCTCCACCGAGATGCTGCATATCTTCGTTTCCGCATCGCGCCCGGAAATGCGCCCCGGTTTCACCGGCAAGGCGATCCCGGGCTATCAGGCCCGCGTGGTCGATGAACGGGGCGATCCGCTGCCGCCGGACCGGGCCGGGCTGTTGGCCACCCGTGGCCCCACCGGATGCCGTTACCTCGACGATTGCGACCGCCAGCAGGTCTATGTCCGCCGGGGCTGGAACTACCCCGGCGACGTCTATGAAATGAACGAGGAAGGCTATTTCCGCTATGTCGCCCGGGCCGACGACATGATCATCTCGGCGGGCTACAACATCTCGGGGCCCGAGGTCGAAGGCGCCCTGCTCGACCATCCCGCGGTCGCTGAATGCGCGGTCGTCGCCAAACCCGATGCGGCGCGCACCAACATCGTCAAGGCCTTCGTGGTCCTGCGCGCGGACGCGGCCAGAGACGAGGCGATGGCCAGGGCGTTGCAGGATTTCGTGAAGGCCGAGATTGCACCCTACAAATATCCGCGCGAGATCGCGTTCGTCGACGAATTGCCCAGGACCGAGACCGGCAAGCTGCAGCGTTTCCGTCTGCGCCACCCGGACGCGGACAAGCCGCAGACCAGCGGGTCCCCGGAGTCCTGATCGCCGGCGCGGGGCGCGGTGTTCAACCGCGCCGGATGGCCGATGCCCCCGGCCTTATTCCTGCAACCCGCCGGGATGCCGGCTGATCTGATCGCGCCCCAGCGGCAGCGGCTGTTCGGCGAGCATGGCGGCCAGGACGACCTCACGGACCTGTTCGGGATCCAGACCGTGACAGGCGATCATGTCGGCCGTCTCGGCGAGGATCGCATCGGCGTCCTGCATGACCTTCAGGCGCTTGAACAGGTCGGGGCGGGAAAGCCCCATACTTTCGCCGACGAGCTCCATGAAGTTGACCACCTCGAAGGGCCAGTCGCGCTCGTGACTGCACAGCTCGCGGTGACAGGCGTGGTAGATGCCCGCCAGCGCGGTCACGCCCACCGCCTCGGCCGCCGCCAGCTGTTCGGCATGGACGTCGCGCTTGTATTCGGGCAACACCGAAAGGGTGTTGCACATGTAGCCCACGCGCGGCTGTGCGAGATCGACGAATTCGAGCCCGGGAATCGCGCGGAGGATTTTCTCGGCCGCCTCTGTGATGCCCGGGACACCGGGGTGTTCGTGAAGGCCGACCCGTTTTTCGACCCGCCGGGTCATCAGCCTGCGCAGATCCGCCAGCCTGTCCGCGAGATAAACCACGAACGGCGTCAGGTCGAAGGGCGCGCCTTCGGCGCGGGCGCGGGTCTCAAGCGCCGCCTCGCCGAGATGGACCTGACAGCTCGGACACCAGGACAGGACCTGGCCGGCCCCGGTGCCGGCGAACCGGTCGATCGTGCGGTAGGCGCTCGCGCCGAACTTCTCCAGATCGCCGGAAGCGAATTGATAGACCCCGCAGCAGAACGACGGCCCGCCGCGCACGACGTAGCGCACGTCCAGGGCGTCCATGATATCCAGGCATAACAGCGCGATATGCGGCGTCTTGAGTACGTTGCAGCCGGTGTAGAAGACGATGTCCGGGTCGTCGGGCTCGGGTTCCAGGGCCTCGATCTGCCCCAGACGCGCCAGCAGGTCGGGGGCGAGCTGGAGCCGCGACAATGTGCGCACGCCGCGGCTCATGGCCCCGAACTGCCTGCCCCCGCCCTGGCGCAGCGCCGCCGGATCGCGATCGCCGCGCAGGGCGTTGATCCGCGCAAGCCGCAGCATGAAACGCGGGTTGACGCCGTGCGCGCAAGCCGGGATGCAATGCCCGCTTCCGGTGCAGATCTCCGACCAGCGGCGCGCGGCGGCCGGTCCCCGACCGGTCTGCAACAGCGTGTACACGCCGGCGGCGACAGCGGCGGGGTCCGTTACGTCCAGCCCGGCCGGTCCCGGCATGGGACAGACCTCGACGCATTTGCCGCACTTCACGCAGGCGTCCAGGATCTCGGCGCGCCGAGACCCCAGCGCCCGCATGAAATCGGCGGACCGGTCCGGATTGTCGGTCATGGTCCGTGCCCCTTGGCGCTTGTCGACAGGGAACCCTAACACGCCTGACTGCGCGGCGTTCAACCGGGTGCGCCCGGCGTGTGCCCGGCCGATGCCCCGGCGGCGCCGACCGCTGCGCCCTTCTGTTCCCATTCTTCGGCGCCGGCATCGGTGCGGAAGCGCCGCCGTGCTGCGTGTTCAGCCGGCTTTGCGGCCTCACGCAGGGCCTCCACCGCCTCGCGCTCGCGGGCGGACTGGCGATATGCGGCGAACTTCGCCGAAACGTACTGGTCCGGCCAGTCGATCGGCTCGTAGCCGTAATGTGCCGCGGCCTGCAGGGTGAAGTAGGGGTTGTAGAGATGGGTGCGCGCCAGGGCCACCAGATCGGCGCGCCCCGCCGCCAGGATGGTGTTGACCTGGTCCCAGGTGAAGATGTTGCCGGCGACCAGGGTCGGGATCCCGGCCTCGATCCGGATCTGTTCGGAGAACGGGGTCTGGAACATCCGGCCATAGACCGGCTTTTCTTCCGAAGCGGTCTGGCCGGTGGAGACGTTTATCAGATCGACGCCGTGGGCGACGAACGCCTTGGCGATCGCTACCGCATCCTCGCCGCTATTGCCGCCGGGCACCCAGTCATGGGCGGAAATCCTGACCGACAACGCCCGGTCGGACGGCCAGACGGCGTTGACCGCATCGAAGACCTCCAGCGGGTAGCGCAGCCTGTTCTCCAGGCTGCCGCCATAGGCATCGGTTCTCCGGTTGGTATAGGGCGACAGGAACCCGGCCAGGAGATAGCCGTGGGCACAGTGGAGTTCGGCCATGTCGAAGCCGGCCCGCGCCGCGCGCGCGAACGCGGCCACGAAGGCGGCCTTCACGCGGTCCATGTCGCGGCGCGTCATCGCGCGCGGGACCTGGGAACGGGGCATGTACGGCAACGGGGAGGGCGCAACGATCTCCCACGCAAGGCCGTCGTCCAGCGGCTCGTCGATCCCTTCCCAGGCGCGCCTGGTTGCCCCCTTGCGCCCGGCATGGCCGATCTGCATGCACAACCTGGCCGGGGTGAAGGCGTGCACGAATTCGACCACCCGCTTCCAGGCCGCCTCGTGCGCGTCGGTCCATATACCCGCGCAGCCGTGGGTTATCCGCGCATCGGGGGCAATGCAGCACATCTCGGTGAACACCAGCCCCGCCCCGCCCATCGCCCGGCTGGTGAGATGGACATAGTGCCATTCCCCGGGCGTTCCTTCCTCGGCGCAGTACTGGCACATGGGCGAGACGACGACGCGGTTGGCAAGTCGGATCCCGCCGACCGTCATGGGGGCGAACATCGGCGGTGCGGGGCTTTCGGCAAGCGCCGGCACGCCTTCGGCCTCGGCGACGGCACCGGAAAACGCACGCTCGACCGCAGCGACGAAGGACGCATCGCGGATCCGGAGATTGTCGTAGGTGATCGCCTTGGAACGCGACAGCAGGCTGAAGGCAAACTGCATCGGCTCCATGTCCCAGTAACGCCGGACATGCTCGAACCAGGACAGCGAAACCTCGGCGGCATGCTGCAGCCTTCCGACCTCGTCGCGTCGGTCGACGTCGTAGGCGGCCAGCGCCGCAGCGACGCTGCCGTGGCGGTTGAACGCCTCGAACAATGCGATCGCGTCCTCCATGGCGAGCTTGGTTCCCGACCCGATCGAGAAATGTGCGGTGTGCGCAGCATCGCCCATGAGGACCATGTTGTCCCGCACCCAGGTCTCGCAGCGGATGGTCGGGAAGTTTCGCCACAGGGAGCGGTTGGCGATCACCGGATGCCCGTCGAGCAGATCGGCATAGAGCGCGCCCACATAGGCCAGCGTGTCGCCCTCCGACGCTGCGGCGAGACCGGCCTTCTCCCAGGTCTCGCCGGTGGTCTCGACGATCCAGGTCGTCATTTCGTCGTTGTACTGGTAGGCGTGCAAGTTCCAGATGCCGGCCTCGTTCTCGCGGAAATCGAAGGTGAAGGCCGGCAGCGGCCGCGTGCTGCCGAGCCAGACGAATTTGTTGGGCCGCCAATCGACGCTCGGCTTGAAATCCTCGGCGTAGCTGTCGCGGATCCAACTGTTGATGCCGTTGCAGGCGAGCACCAGATCGGCGCCCGCGAGCTCGTCGAGCGAACGGACCTCGTGCTCGAAGACCATTTTCACGCCGAGTTCGCGGCAGCGATCCTGGAGCAGCAACAGCAGCGCCTTGCGCGACATGCCGCAGAAGCCGTGGCCGCCCGAGGTGATCTTGCGGCCCTTGAAATAGATGTCGATGTCGTCCCAATAGGCGAAGCTGGCCCGGATCCGGTCGTGGGAGCGCGCGTCGTAATCGCGGAAATGA
>CAYFYS010000030.1:0-10886 GCA_964347365.1 uncultured Rhodospirillaceae bacterium
CGAGAACGCGTGCGCCACCGCTTCGGCGGCGATCCACCAGGGGCTGAAGTCGATCGAAGCACAGCAGACCCGGATCGTGCTGCTCGTCGGCGTGGAGAAGATGACCGAACTCGCCGGCGCGACCGTGGGCAAGGTGCTGACCAAGGCGGCCTATCTGAAGGAGGAAGGCGGCGAGAACGGCAGCTTCGTGGACATTTTCGGACGCATCGCCGAACGCTATTTCCAGCGTTACGGCGATCAGACCGACGTTCTGGCCAGGATCGCAGCGAAGAACCACGCCAACGGCGCGGCCAACCCTCTGGCCCATATCCAGAAGGATCTGGGCTATGACTTCTGCCGCACGCCTTCGGAGCAGAACCCGGTAATCTCCGGCCCGCTCAAGCGGACCGACTGCTCGCCGGTCACCGACGGTGCGGCCGCGCTCGTGCTGGCCGACATGGAGACCGCGCTCGGCCGGGACAAGGCGGTCGTCTTCCGGGCGGCGCGCCAGGTCAACGACTACCTGCCGCTCAGCCGGCGCGACCCGACGCGCTTCGAAGGGGTCGAGCGGGTCTGGCAGCAGACCTTCGCCGACAGCGGGCTGGGGCTGGAGGACCTCGACCTGGTGGAGGTCCATGATTGCTTCACCATTGCCGAGCTGATGATCTACGAGGCGATGGGCCTGACCCCGCGCGGTCAGGGCGCGCGCGCCGTCGAGGGGGGCTGGACCGCCAAGGACGGCAGGCTGCCGGTCAACCCGTCCGGCGGGCTCAAGTCGAAGGGCCACCCGATCGGGGCGACCGGGGTGTCGATGCACGTGATGGCGGCACGGCAGGTCCGCGGCGAGGCCGGCGGGGTGCAGGTGCCCGATGCGACACTCGCCGGGGTGTTCAACATGGGCGGCTCGGCGGTGGCCAACTACGCCAGCATCCTGGAGCCGCTGCGCTGAGCCGCGCCGCCGTCCGCGGGGCGGGGTTCAGTATAGCCGGTTTTCGTAGGAGTCGCGGATCGTGGCCTCGATCTCCTCCAGCGGCTTGTCGCGCGCCCGCTGATCCCTGGTGATCTGGGCGAGCGAGGGGAAGTCGGCGCGCGCAACCACGGTGTCGGGATCCCACAGCCGCGCCCGCTTGATCGCCTTGGCGCAGTGGAAAAAAACCTCCTCGATCTCCACGACGATGCCGTAGGCCGGGGCCTTGTCACGCACCCGCATGTCGTCCAGCGCGGCCGGGTCGTCGATGACCCGGGCGCGGCCCGACGCGCGCAGCACCTCCTCTACCCCGGGCAGCACGAAGAGCAGCCCGACCGACTGGCCGGGATTTTCGATGATGTTCATCATCGTATCCGCACGCCGGTTGCCGGGACGTTCGGGGATGACGATGGTGCGCGCGTCAACCACCTTGACAAAGCCCGCCGGATCGCCGCGCGGGCTGATGTCGGCCCGGCCGTCGGCACCGACGCTGGAGATGAACAGCATCGGCGACATCGCCAGGAACTGCCTGGCGTGGCTGTCGAGCGCCGGCATCTCCTTCTCGGCGACCAGATGGGCCGGCGCGCCCACGCTCCGGCGCAAGGCTTCGGGCGCATCGATCGTACGGAACGCGGCGGACTCGCTCATGGCAGTGCTCCCTGCCCGTGGCTCCTGCGCAGTCTTCCCCGATCGGGGCGCCCGTGCAAGAGGCCGCGCTTGACGCCCGGTCCGGGGTATGGGACGCAACACCGATGAACCTTGCGAGCCTCCTGGCCAAATCGGGGCTGACGTGGGCCGACCGGCCGGCGATCGCGATCGGCGCGCAGACGGTTGCGACATACCGCATCCTGGCCGCGCGCGCGGCCAGGATCGCTGCCGGGCTGCGCACGGGTTACGGCCTGGAGCCCGGCGACCGCGTCGCGCTGGCGATGAAGAACGCGCGCGCCTTCATCGAAACGCTTTTCGCGATCTGGCACGCCGGGCTTGCGGCGGTGCCGATGAACGCGCGGCTCCACCCCAGCGAGCACGCCTACATCCTGGAAGATTCCCAGGCGCGGCTGTGCGTGGCGGGCCCGGACATCCTGCCCGGCATCGCCGATCACGCCCCGGGGATCACGGCGCTGATCGAGGCCGACGGCGCCCGGTACGCGGCCCTGCTGGACACCGGCCCGATGGCGATGGCCGCCGCCGCCCCGGACGATCTCGCCTGGCTGTTCTACACCAGCGGCACCACCGGGCGCCCCAAGGGGGCGATGCTGTCGCACCGCAACCTCCTGATGATGACCCTGAGCTATTTCGCCGACGTCGATTCGGTGAGCCCGGGGGATGCGATCCTCCACGCCGCCCCGCTCAGCCACGGCTCGGGGCTCTACATGCTGCCCTTTGTCGCCAAGGGGGCGTGTAACGTGATCCCGATCTCGGGCGGCTTCGATGCCGGGGAATTCCTATCCCTGGTGCCGTCCTGGCCGGGAATTTCGGCGTTTCTGGCGCCGACCATGGTCACCCGGCTGATCGCCGCGCCGGCGATCGGCGCGGCGGACCTCGCCAATCTGCGGACCATCGTCTATGGCGGCGCGCCGATGTATGCTGAAGACTGTCGGCGCGCGCTCGATGCGCTCGGCCCCAGGCTGGTGCAGATATACGGCCAGGGCGAGGCGCCGATGACCATCACCGGCCTGCCGCGCGCGGCCTTCGCGGACTGCGAGCACCCGCGCTACATGGCCCGGCTGGGCTCGGCCGGCGTTGCGCGCACCGACGTGGAAGTCCGCGTGGTCGACGCCCGGGACGCCGACGTTCCCGTGGGCGACGTCGGCGAGGTGCTTGCCCGCGGCGAGGTAGTGATGAAGGGCTATTGGCGCAACCCGGAGGCGACCGCGCAGACGCTGCGCGGCGGCTGGCTCCACACCGGCGACATGGGCGCCTTCGATTCGGAAGGATACCTGACCCTGAAGGACCGGTCCAAGGACCTGATCATCTCCGGCGGATCGAACATCTATCCGCGCGAGGTCGAGGAGGTGCGGCTGCGCCATCCGGGCGTGCTCGAGGTCTCGGTCATTGGCCGGCCCGATCCGGATTGGGGGGAATCGGTGATGGCCTTCGTCGGCGGCCGGCCCGGCGCAGCGCCGAGCGCGGATGCGCTCGACCGGCTGTGCATCGACCACATCGCCCGATTCAAGCGGCCCAGGGCCTATCGGTTCATCGACGCCCTGCCCAAGAACAACTACGGCAAGGTCCTCAAGACCGCCTTGCGCGAACGCATCGACTGATCGCGGCGATGCGTCTGGGCTTTTTCATCCAACCCGTCCACCCGATCGAGCGCGACTACCGTACGGTGCTGGAAGAGGACCGCGAAGCGGTGCTGCTCGCGGACCGGCTGGGTTTCGAAGAGGCCTTCATCGGCGAGCACTACACCGATCTTGCCGAGCCGATCACCTCGTGCCTGATGTTCATCGCCTCGCTGGCGCGCGATGCGCCGCGCATCACCTTCGGCAGCGGGGTGGTCAATCTGCCGAGTTACCACCCCGCGATGATCGCCGGTCAGGTCGCGATGCTGGACCACATGGTGGACGGCCGGTTCATCCTGGGCATCGGCCCGGGCGGGCTGCCCTCGGACATCGAGGTGTTCGGCAATCTCGACCTCGACCGCAACGCCAAGATGGTCGAGGTCTTCGACCAGGTCCTGAGGATCTGGAACGGCGATGCACCCTATGACGTCGCCGGCCTCTACAACGCCTTCACCACCAGGCGGACGCTGTTCGCCGAGATCGGCCAGGGCATCGCCCCCGGGCCGCGCCAGCGTCCCCATCCGCCGGTGGTCGTCACCGCGCTGGCACCTTCCTCGGAGGGCATCGCAAAGGCGGCCGAGCGCGGTTGGACCCCGATCTCTTCGAACTACATCCAGCCGCGCATCGTGGCCACCCACCTGCCCAAGTTCCTCGAAGGCTGCCGCCGTGCGGGTCGCCCGGCCGATCCGGCCGCCTGGCGGGTCGCCCGGTCGATCTTCGTCGCCGACGACGAGGCGACCGCGCGCGCCTACGCCGGATCCGTCGACGGCCCCTATGGCCGTTACTTCCGCTCGATGATTGCCAAGCTGACCCGCGGCGGTCGGTTCGATCTGTTCAAGGACGAAGCGGACCTGCCCGACGCGGCGGTATCGGTCGAGCGCTCGCTCGCCACCCAGGTCATCGCGGGCACAGTGCCCAGCGTCGTCGATCAGATCCTGAGCCTGCGCGCGCAAATCGGCGCCTTCGGCACGCTGCTCTATACCGGCCACGACTGGCGCGACAGGGCACTCGGCCGCCGCTCGATGGTGTTGGTGGCCGAGGCCGTGATGCCGCGCATCAACGCCGCGCTCGGCGAGTAGCGGCCCGCTGGCTCAGCCGCAGCGCATACCGGGCGCAACCCCCGTCGCGGCGGCGAAGGCCGCAGCGGCCAGCTTGGCGCCGCCGGCGCCACGGGCGCGGCCGAGGCGAAGCTGGCCATCGGCGGCGGCGATCACCATCCCTGCCTCGTCGATCGCCACGATCTCGCCGGGCGCCCCGCCGGTGCGGCCGGTCTTGCGCGATTCGAAAAGCTGGACCTGCGTGCCGCCGATCGTGGTCCACGCCCCGGGCGAGGGGTCCGCGCCGCGGACCAGATTGTGGATTTCCGCCACCGGCCGCGACCAGTCGATCTCCACATCGGCCTTGCGGCACCAGCTCTCGTAGCTCTGCCGGCTTTCGTCCTGAACGATCCTGGGCGCGGTACCGGCACGGACCATGTCGATGCTTTCGACCATCGCTGCGACGCCCAGCGGGAACAGCTTGTCGAAATAGACGCCCCCCAAGGTGTCGTTCTCGCCGATCTCGACTTCCTTCTGCATCAGGATCGGCCCGGTATCGAGCCCGTTGTCGGGCCAGAAGATCGACAGCCCGGTCTTCGTCGCCCCCTGGATGATCGGCCAGTTGATCGAACTCGGCCCGCGGTGACGCGGCAGCAGCGAGGGGTGGTACTGGATCGTCCCCCTGGTGGGGACGTAAAGAAAGCCCTCGGGCACCAGCAGGGTGACGAAGGCCATCACCCCCAGATCGGGTTTCATTTCCCGGAACTGGTGCCACACCGCCGGCTCCTTGTAGGACGGCGGCTGCAAGACGGTGATGCCGTGCGCGAGCGCGGCTTCCTTGAGCGGGTCGGGGCGCCCGCCGTCCCGGTCCGGTGCGCAGTAGACGGCGATCACCGTCTCGCCGCGCGTAACCAGCGCCTCGAGAACCGCCTTGCCGAAGGCCTGCTGCCCGATCAGGGCGATGCGCAAGTCGGCCATGTCCGGTCCACCCTCCCTCGCCTGGGTTCGTCCGACCATAGACCAGCGCGCACACGCCCGCCACAATAAGGGGCGAGGGGGCAACCGCGAGACAGGGGACCGGCATGCGCCTTGATGTCTTCAACCACGTCTTCCCGTCGGTGTTCATCGACACCCTGGAAGCGAAGATGCCCAGGAAGGCGGTCGCGCGTTGGCGGGCGATCGCCACCCTGCACGACATGGACGCCCGCCGGCGGCTGCTGGAGGAGTTCGGCGATTACCGGCAGATCATCTCCATGTCCCAGCCACCGATCGATGCGCTCGGCGGGCCGGACGAGACCCCGGCGCTGGCCCGGATCGCCAATGACGGGATGGCCGCGATCTGCAGGGCCGATCCGGACCGGTTTCCGTCCTTCCTCGCCAGCCCGCCGATGAACAACCCCGACGCGGCGATCCAAGAGATCGACCGCGCCCTGGACGAGCTCGGCGCGTGCGGCCTCCAGGTCCATTCTAACGTCAACGGCCGTCCGCTCGACGATCCGGCCTTCTTCCCGGTCTTCGAGCGGATGGCCGAGCGCGACCGTCCGATCTTCCTCCACCCGGCCCGGCCGATGTCGCACGCCGACTACCTGGCCGAGGACGAGTCCAGATACGAGATCTTCTGGGGGCTCGGCTGGGCTTACGAGACGTCCGCGGCGATGGCCCGCATCGTCTTTTCGGGCATGTTCGACAAGCTGCCGGGGCTGAAAATCGTCGCCCACCACTGGGGCGCCTACATCCCGCACGCCGGCGGCCGGATCACCCCGTACTGGGACCACCGGTCCTCGCAGTCCGACACCACCGCCTACGGCCCGCTCAAGGACGCTCTCAAGCGACCGGCGATCGACTACTTCAAGACGTTCCACGTCGACACCGCCATGTTCGGCGCCCAGGAGGCGAGCCAGTGCGGGCTCGATTTCTTTGGCGCCGGCCAGTCGCTGTTCGCATCCGACTGCCCGTTCGACATGACCGGCGGACGCATGCTGATCCGCGATACGATCGCGGTCGTGGACGGGCTGCGCTGCACCGACGCCGACCGGGCCGACATGTACGTCAACAACGCCCGGAAGCTGCTGCGGCTGTGATGGTCCGGCCGCGCGATGTGACGATTATCGGCGCCGGCATCATCGGGCTGGCAAGCGCGCTTGCGCTCCAGCGCGACGGCCACCGGGTGCGACTGATCGACCGGCTGCCGCCCGGCGAGGGGACCTCCTACGGCAATGCCGGCATGATCCAGGTCGATGCCTGCGTTCCGATCGCGACCCCGGGAATCCTGCACCAGGTACCCGCCATGCTGCTCGATGCGGAGGGGCCGCTGGTGATCCGCTGGCGCTACCTGGCCCGTCTCGCACCGTGGCTGATACGCTTCGTGGCCGCATCGCGGCCCGGACGGGTGGAGGAGATCTCTTTCGCGCTTGCGGCCCTGCTCGGTCGCGCCTGGCAGGCCTATCGGCCGCTGATCGCCGCTGCCGGCGCCGATGATCTGTTCCGCCCGACGGGCGAGCTCTACGTCTACCGCCGGATCGACGCCTACGACAACGCCCGGCCGGCCCACGACCTCAGGCGGCGGCGCGGCATGCGGCTGGAGGAGCTCGGCCCGGCCGAGCTGCGCCAGCTCGAACCGGCCCTGGCCAGGGACGTCGTGCGCGGCGTCTTCTCGCCCGACTGCCACGTGCTCGCCGACCCGCTCGCCCTGTCGCGGCGCTTCGCCGCGGCGATCCGGCGCAACGGCGGCACGTTCGTACATGAGACCGTGACCGGCTTCGAGGCCGGACCGGACGGCCCGGTTGCGGTGCTCACCGATCGCGGCCGGTACGCGGTGGACCGGCTGGTGCTCGCCGCCGGTGCGTTCTCCAGGCGCCTTGCCGCCCGGCTCGGCGCCCGGCTGCCGCTCGATACCGAGCGCGGCTATCACCTGATGCTGCCCAACCCCGGCGTCGCTCTGCGGGTTCCCCTGCTGGTGGGCGATCATCGCTTCGGCATCGTGCCGATGGCGCATGGCATCCGGCTCGCCGGCACGGCCGAGCTGGGCGGTCTGGCCGCGCCGCCCGACTATCGGCGCGCACGGATGCTGGGGCCGATGGCGCGCAAGGTCGTACCCGACCTCGACATCGCCGAGGGCGCCCAGTGGATGGGCTGGCGCCCCTCGATGCCCGACAGCCTGCCGGTGATTGGTCTGGCGCCGGGCAGCGCGCGCTGCGTGCTCGCCTTCGGCCACGGCCATCTCGGCCTGACCATGGCCGCGGTCACCGGCGGTGTGGTCGCCGATCTCCTGGCGGGCCGCGATCCGCCCATCGACATCAGCCCCTACCGGCCGGAGCGCTTCGCGCGCGCCCGGACGGCGTGAGCGCAACAGGACGGCGGCGATGCGGATCGCGATCATGGGCGCCGGCGGGGTCGGATCCTGGCTCGGCGCGCGTCTTGCGGCCGCGGGCGCGGATCCCGTCCTGATCGCGCGCGGTGCGCATCTTCAGGCCATGCAGCGCGACGGGCTGGCGCTCGACGGTCCGCCGGGCGCGCTGCGCGTGCCGCGCATCGCCGCATGCGGGGATCCGGCCACCGTCGGCCGGGTCGACGTCGTCGTGCTGACGGTCAAGCTCTACGACGTCGCGGCGGCGTGCGCTGCGATCGTGCCGATGCTGGGACCCCGGACTGCAGTGATCGGCGTCCAGAACGGCGTGGCGATGCCCGACTGGCTGCCCGCCCTGGTCGGCGCGGAGCGCGCGGTCGGCGGGCTGGTGTTCGTCTCCGCCACGGTGCCCGAGCCCGGTCGGGTGCGCCATCTGGGCCGGACGCAACGCCTGGTGGTGGGCGCGCTCGACGGACGCACGGACGACCGGCTGGAGCGCATCGCCGCCGCGGTGGCCGCCGCGGACATCGACGTCGCGGTCGTCCCCGACATAGAGCGCCACTTGTGGGAGAAGTTCCTTTTCCTCGCCTCGGCCAGCGCCATCGGCTGTCTCGGCCGCCAGCCGATCGAAGCCATCCAGACCGATGCCGATGCCAGGGCGGCCTTCGTGGAGGCGATGACGGAAATCGCAACGCTTGCCCGCGCCAAGGGGATCGCCCTGGCCGCGGACATCGTCCCGCGCACGCTGGCGCTTGCGGAAACCTTCGATCCGGCCTCGCGAATGTCGATGCTGGAGGATCTGGAGGCCGGAAGGCGGCTGGAGATCGGCTGGCTGAGCGGCGCGGTGGTCGCGATGGGCGCGGCGCTGGGGATCCCGACCCCGGTGCACCGGACCGCCTATGCCTGCCTCAAGCACGCCGCCGACGGGCGCAAGGCCGGCGAAGCGGATACGCGCAGCCCCGCAACCCCCGCGCCCGGAAGGTAAGCAGGCCGATCCGGCTGTTCGTCGTCGACCGCGCAGGCCGGATCGCCTATACCGACGCGCCCGGGATGGCGCCCGGTGGCCGCGGCGGACGAACGGGGCGAGGACGGAACGAAAGGAACAGAACAGGCATGAAGGTCCATTATGCGCCCAATACCCGCGCCGTGCGGGTCGTCTGGCTGCTCGGGGAGCTCGGCATCCCCTACGAGCTCGTGCGGTTCGAGCTCGGCCACCCGGCGATGCGGGCGCCGGAATATCGGAAAATCCACCCGCTCGGCCGGGTTCCGGTGCTCCATGACGGTGGCGTCGTCCTCTACGAGTCCGGCGCCATCGTGCAGTACGTCCTGGCGAGATACGGCGGCGGACGGCTGGTCCCGGCGACCGATTCCGCGGCGTTCCCCGCCTATCTGCAGTGGCTGCACTATGCCGAGGGCATGATCATGCCGCCGATCAACACCATCGTCGTCGAGACGGTGCTGCTGCCCGAGGAGCGCCGCAACCAGGCCAATGCCGACCGGGCGCGGCGGCTGCTCGCACGCACGCTCGATCCGGTCGAGGATGCGCTCGAAGGCCAGGCGTTCCTCGCCGGCGATTTCAGCGGCGCCGATATCATGACCGGCCACGCCTGCTGCACCGCCGAGCGCTTCGGCGTCGATTTCGCAGACAGGCCGAACCTTGCGGCCTATGTCCGCCGGCTCAACGACCGGCCGGCCCTCAAGGCCGCATGGGAGGCCTGAGCAGCCCGCCGTTCCGGTGACCGGGCACCGCATCGGCCGCGCGCCGGAGGTGGGCCGGCCGACATGCCGTCTGGCTCAGGCGCGATCCTGTGCAGCGGCGCGGATCGTCCGCCAGATGCGTTCCGGGCTCGCCGGCAGCTCGATATGGCGTACGCCGAGCGGCGCCAGGGCATCGACGATCGCGTTGGCGATCACCGCCGGGGAGACCGCCGTGCCGCCCTCGCTGCCCGGCTTGACGCCCAGCGGGTTCTGCGGGCTCGGCACCTCGACGAGGCGGGTGGCGAAGTCGGGCATCCCCTCTGCGCGCGGCATCGCGTAGTCCATGAAGCTCGCGCTGAGGAGCTGGCCGGATTCCGGATCGTAGACGCAGCGTTCCATCAGCGCCTGGCCCAGCCCCTGGACGACGGCGCCATGGGTCTGGCCGTCGATCAGCAGCGGGTTGATCGCCCGGCCGACGTCATCGACCGCGGCATAGCGCATGATCTCCACCGTGCCGGTCTCCGGGTCGACCTCGACCTCGCAGACGTGGCAGCCGCTGCCGAAGGCGGCCTTGCGGTGTTCGATCTGCACAGCGGCCGCGAGCGGGCCGGGCGCGGCGCCGGCGACCTCGAACAGCCCGACCGACCGGTCGGTGCCGACCACGGTGAACCGCCCTTCGGCGTAATCGATGTCCGCCGGGGCGGCCTCCAGCAGTTCGGCCGCGATGCCGGTCGCCTTGGCGATGATCTCTTCGCTGGCCTGGCTGAGGATCGTCGCGCCCAGCCGCATCGACCTGCCGGAATGCGAACCGCCGCCGACGGCCACCGCGTCGGTATCGCCGGTGATCATCTGCACCGTCTCGAAGGGGACCTCCAGGAGCGCGGCCACCATCTGGGCGAAGGCGGTCTCGTGACCCTGGCCGGAGTCCTGGGTGCCGATCACCACCGCGACGCGGTGATCGGGCAAGACCGTCATCTCGGTCCGCTCGTGGGGCGAACCGGTGGCAAGGTCGAGGTAGTTGGCGATGCCGGTCCCGCGCAGCCGATTGCGCGCGGCCGCCGCTTCCTTGCGCGCGGCCGCACCGTGCCAGTCGCCCAGCGTGACGGCGGCTTCCATCGCGGCGGGGAAATCGCCGCTGTCATAGACCAGGCCGAGCCCGTTGGCATAGGGGATCGCAGCCGCCGGGACGACGTTGCGCCGCCGGATCGCCAGCCGATCGAGCTCGAGCCGGTCGGCGGCGATGTCGATCAGCCGCTCCATGGCGTAGGTCACCTCGGGCCGGCCGGCGCTGCGGTAAGGGTAGGTCGGCGGGGTGTTCGACGTCACCGCGCGCGCCCGCGCGTGACAGACGCCGATCCGGTATGTCAGCGGGAAAATCTCCACGCCCTTGACCAGCGGGATGAACGAGACCCCGTGCGCGCCGATATTGCTGGTGTTGGAGATCCGCAGGGCCTCGAAACCTCCGTCGGCGGCCAGCGCGAGCTCGGCGCGCACGACCAGATCGCGGGCCTGGAAGTCGGTGAGGAACATCTCGGTCCGGTCGCCCGTCCACTTGACCGGCCGACCGATCCGGC
>CAYFYS010000031.1:0-10838 GCA_964347365.1 uncultured Rhodospirillaceae bacterium
AATGCGACAGGAAGCTGCGCGACGCGATCACGTCGACCACGAAGCTCGGCGCCCAGCCCTTGAAGGCCGACAGCACGAGCTCCAGCCCGCTCATCATGAAGATAAAGCACACCGCAGCGGCAATCACGAAGGCGATCACCTGGTTGCGGGTCAGCGCGGACACGAAGCAGCCGATGGCAAGGAACGCCCCGGCCATCAGCAGGCTGCCGAAATAGCTTGCCAGGATGACCCCGTTGTCGGGCGTGCCCAGATAGTTGACGGTGATCCAGATCGGAAAGGTCAGCGCGATCGCGATCGCTGCGAAGATCCACGAGGCCAGAAACTTGCCGATCACCGCCTGGGTGGTCGAGACCGGCAGCGTCATCAGGAGCTCAATCGTGCCGGTCTTGCGTTCCTCGGCCCACAGCCGCATGCCGATGGCGGGGATCAGGAACAGGTAGAGCCACGGGTGGAAGGCGAAGAACGCCTGGAGGTCGGCCTCGCCGCGTTCGAAGAACCCGCCGAAATAGAACGTCACCGCCCCGGTCAGGGCCAGGAAGATGACGATGAACACATAGGCGAGCGGCGTGGAGAAATAGGCCACCAGCTCGCGCTTGCAGATTGCCGTGGTCGCTTGCATGGCCGGATCCTACTCGCCGAGTGTGCGCATCCTGAAGACCTCGTCCAGCCGGCCGCGCTCGGCGACGACCTCCTCGACGCTCAGCGATCCGGCCTGAATCCGCGCCCCGATCTGCGCCATGACCGGCTGGCCGTCGCGCGGGGTCACCAGGATCCGCGCGCGCGCGCCGTCCTCCTCCAGGACCTCCACCGCGCTGACGCCGTCGATTGCCTCCAGCGTCCGGCGGGCCGCTTCCAGCCGGTCGGCAGCCACGCGCAGGCTGACCGCGTTGTGATAGCGCGACTGGGCGTGCAGCTCCTCCGGGGTGCCGTCGATGACCACCTTGCCGCGCGAGATGATCACCGCGCGCGAGCACACCGCATCGACCTCCTCGAGCAGGTGGGTGGAGATCACGATCGCCTTGTCGGCCGCCATCTCGGTGATCAGCGTACGGACCTCGTGCTTCTGGTTGGGATCCAGCCCGTCGGTCGGCTCGTCCAGGATCAGGACCTCGGGGTCGTGGACGATCGCCTGGGCGAGCCCGACGCGGCGCTTGTAGCCTTTGGACAGCGTGCCGATCGGCTGGTGCATCACATCGACGATGTTGATCATCTGCGCTGCGCGCGCAATCGCCGCCTGCCGCCGCTGGGCCGGGATGCTGCGCACTTCGCTGACGAAGGCAAGAAAGCCCAGCGGCGTCATGTCCTCGTAAAGCGGCGCGCCCTCGGGCAGGTAGCCCACCCGGCGCTTGACCTCCAGCGGCGCGCGCGCGACATCGAAGCCGCACACCATCGCGCTGCCAGCGCTCGGCGGCAGGAAGCCGGTCACCATCTTCATCGTCGTCGACTTGCCCGCGCCGTTGGGCCCCAGGAAACCCAGGACCTCGCCCCGGTCGACGTTCAAATCGATGTCGTCGACCGCCGTCAGGGGCCCGAACCGCTTGGTCAGCCCTCGGATCTCGAGCATCCTGCTCATCGGACGTCGCCTCCCAACGCCGGTCGCCCTCCGCGATCGCCGTGCGCACGCCGCGCGCGCACCGGTGCCGCTGCGGGCCGCGGGAAGCTCGTTTTCGACAGCCGGTTTGTCAAGGCCCGATCTCGTCGCGGAAATCGCCTGCACGCCGGCGGGGTCGGAGCATCGCCCCACCCCGCCGGCGTCGACGTACCGGCGCTCAGGCCGCTTGCGCCGCGTCGACCGCGGCGGGCTTGCCGCCGATGGCGATGGTGCGCGGCTTGAGGGCTTCGGGCACCTCGCGCACCAGGTTGACCGTCAGCATGCCGTCGGCGAGCGCGGCATCGCGCGCCTCGATGTGCTCGGCGAGATGGAAGCGGCGCGTGAAAGCGCGCGCGGCGATGCCGCGATGCAGGTAGGAGACGCCCTTATCGGCGTCCTTGCGCCGCCCGGTGAGGATGAGCATCCCGTCGCGCACCTCCACCGAAAGGTCGGCCGCCGTGAAGCCCGCCACCGCGATGCGCACGCGATAGGCGTCCTCGGCCACCTTCTCGATGTCGTAGGGCGGGTAGGCGTCCACCGTCCCGGTGCCGCGCAGCGCCGCATCGACAAGGCCCGGCAGCCTGTCAAAGCCGATGGCCGAACGGAACAGGGGGGAGAAGTCGAACTCACGCATGGCTACAGTCCTCCTAAGTTTGAGCAATCCGCAGGTCTGGTGGCCACCCCAACGGGTCGGCCGGTCGCCGGGTCCGAGATCGATGGCACCCGACGAGGCATATTTGGGACCGCCCGGCGGCGATTCAAGACCCTACGGACAGCGCATCGGCAACCAGCTCGGCGAGCGCCAGCGCAGCCGTCAGCCCCGGCGATTCGATGCCGTAGAGATGCACCAGCCCGTCGATGCCGTGCACTGCCGGACCCTGGATCACGAAGTCCGCCGCCGGCCCGCCCGGCGCCTGGAGCTTGGGCCTGATGCCGGCGTATCCCGGCTGCAGCGCGCCCTCGGCGAGGTCGGGATAATAGCGCCGCACCGCTTCGTAGAACGCATCCGCCCGGCCGGGGTCGACATCGTAGTCGATCTCCTCGATCCATTCGACATCGGGGCCGAAGCGGACCTGGCCGGCGAGATCGACGGTCACGTGCACGCCGAGCCCGGCCTGTTCGGGCACTGGATAGATCGGCCGGGTGAACGGCGGCCGGCCGGTGAGCGTGTAGTAGCTGCCCTTGCAGAGATAGTCCCTGGGGATGGTCCGTTGCGGCAGCCCGGCCATCGTCCGGGCCACCGCCTGGGCGGACAGCCCGGCGGCATTGACCACCCGATCGGCGGTGATCGCCATCGGCTCGAGACCGCCGACGTCGAGCGTGATGCCGTCCGGGGCGATCTGCGCACCGCGCACCGGCGAACGGAAGGCGATCATCGCCCCGGCGTCTTCCGCATCGCCCTGAAGGGCGCGCATCAGGCCGTGAGAATCGACGATCCCCGTCGATGGCGAGAACAGGGCGCCGACGCAGAAGACCGCCGGTTCCAGCCGCGCGACCTCGCCGGCGCTCAGCCAGCGCAGATCGGTGACGCCGTTGGCGGCGGCCCGACCCTTGAGCGCGGCCAGGGCTGCGATCTGCGCATCGGCGGTGGCCACGATGAGCTTGCCGCAACGGCGATGTCCGATGCCGCGTTCCTCGCAGTAGCGATAGAGCGCCGCCTTGCCCGCAACGCAAGCGCGCGCCTTCAGACTGTCCCTGGGATAATAGATGCCCGCGTGGATCACCTCGGAATTGCGCGAACTGGTCTGGCTGCCGATCGTCTCGGCGGCTTCGAGCACGACCACCTCGATCCCGGCGCGGGCCAGCCGGCGCGCCACCGCAAGCCCGATCACCCCGGCGCCGATCACCGCGCATTCCACCCGCTCGGGGGAAGGCGCCGCGGCGGGGTGTGTGGAAATCCGCGCCGTCTCACTCATGACCGCATCCTAACCCGTGCCGCGCGGAGAGGTTTGATCCGGGCCGGCCGATCGGCCATGATTCACGTCACGATCACGCAGGAGCGGGCGATGGCGCACGAACGGCTCGGCATTGCGATGAACGGCGTGACCGGGCGGATGGGGACCAACCAGCACCTGATCCGCTCGATCCTTGCGATCCGCGCCCAGGGCGGCCTCGCGCTGTCCGACGGGCGACGCGTGGTGCCCGAACCCCTGCTGGTCGGCCGCAACGCGGACCGGCTCGCCGCGCTTGCCGCCGCCCACGGGCTGGACAACTGGACTACCGACCTCCACGGCGCGATCGGTGATCCCGACTACCCTCTGTTCTTCGATGCGGCGAGCACCAATCTGCGCGCCGGGCTGCTGCGCAGCGCGATCGAAGCGGGCAAGCACGTTTACTGCGAAAAGCCGGTCGCGGACACCCTGGCCGATGCGCTCGATGTCTGGCGCCGGGCCGAAGCGGCGGGCATCGGGCACGGCGTGGTCCAGGACAAGATCTTCCTGCCCGGTCTCGTAAAGATGAAGCGGCTGATCGATGACGGCGTCCTCGGGCGCCTGCTGTCGGTCAAGATCGATTTCGGCTACTGGGTCTTCGAGGGCGACCGGCGTCCCGCCCAGCGGCCGAGCTGGAACTACCGCAAGGCCGACGGCGGCGGCATCATCCTGGATATGATGCCGCATTGGCGCTACGTGCTCGACAACGTCTTCGGCAAGGTGCGCGGCGTGGTCTGCAGGGGCGCGGTCAACTTCGACCGGCGCTGGGACGAGGACGGCCGGCCCTATGTCGCCGATGCCGATGACGCCTGCCATGCGATGGTCGCCCTGGAGGGCGGCGCCACGGCGCAGATCTTCGCAAGCTGGTGCACCAGGGTGCGCAAGGACGACCTGGTGACCTTCCATGCCGACGGCGTCCTGGGCACGGCGGTGTGCGGCCTGACCCGCTGCTTCGTTCAGGAACGGGACGCGACGCCCACGCCGGTCTGGAACCCCGACGAGCCGCAGACCATCGACTTCTTCGGCACGTGGCGCGAATACGCCGCCGCGGAGCGCTTCAACAACGGTTTCAAGACCGAATGGGAGATGTTCATCCGTTCGCTTTACGATGACGGCGCTTTCTCCTGGACGCTGCTGGAGGGGGCCAAGGGCGTCCAGCTCGCTGAGTGCGCGCTGCGGAGCTGGGACGAGGGACGCTGGATCGACATCCCGCCGTTGGAGGGCTGATCGTGCCACGCCTGGATCTGCCGACCGGCTCCGGCGCGGTGGAGCGCTATGTCATGGCGTGCCGGGGCGCGGCTGCCGCGCCGCCGCTCCTGCCGTTCAACCGCATCGCCTACGCAGCGGCGCATGTCGTGGCCGATCCCAGCGCCGATGCCGATCCGTGGTGCGATGCGCCGATCGACTGGGAGGCCACGCTCGCCTTTCGGCGCCATCTGTGGCGGCTCGGGCTCGGCGTTGCCGAGGCGATGGATACCGCCCAGCGCGGCATGGGGCTCGACTGGCCGGCCGCCCGCGCGCTGATCCGGCGCTCGGTCGCCGAAAGCCGGTCGATCCCCGGTGCCTTGATCGCCGCAGGCGCGGGCACCGACCACATCGCCCCCGACCCGGAGACGACCATCGCCGCGGTGATCGCGGCCTATGAGAGCCAGTGCGCGGCGGTCGAGGCGCTGGGCGGGCGGATCATCCTGATGGCCTCGCGCGCGCTCGCCGCCGCCGCCCGGGGGCCGGACGACTATCTTGCCGTCTATGAGCGCATCCTCTCCCAGACCGCCGAGCCGGTGATCGTCCATTGGCTGGGCGAGATGTTCGACCCCGCGCTCGCCGGCTATTGGGGCCATGACGACCACTGGCAGGCGATGGAGGTCTGCCTGCAGGCGATCCAGGACAATGCCGAGAAGATCGACGGCATCAAGATATCGCTCCTGGACAAGGACAAGGAAATCGCGATGCGCCGCCGCCTGCCGGCCGGCGTACGGATGTATACCGGCGATGACTTCAACTACCCCGAACTGATCGCCGGCGATGCGCAGGGCCACAGCGATGCGCTGCTCGGCATCTTTGATGCCATCGCGCCCGCGGCCTCGGCGGCGCTGGCCGCCCTTGCGGGAAACCGGCGCGAGGACTTCCACGCGATCCTGGCGCCGACGGTCGCGCTGTCGCGCCACATCTTCAAGGCGCCGACCCGGTTCTACAAGACCGGCGTGGTGTTCATGGCCTATCTCAACGGGTTGCAGGACCATTTCGTGATGATCGGTGGTCAGCAGAGCGCGCGCTCGGCGGTTCACTTGGCCGCGTTGTTCCGCTTGGCCGACCGCGCCGGCCTCCTGTCCGATCCCGACCGCGCCGCAAGCCGGATGCGCGCGGTCATGGAAGTGCACGGGATCGCCGCCTGATGCCGGGCATCGACAGGCTTGCGATCAACCAGATCACCACCGCCACCAGGTGGACGCTGCGCGAGGCGGTCGAAGGCTATGCCCGGCACGGCGTGCGCGGCATCGCGCTGTGGCGCGACAAGCTCGTCGAATGCGGCCTCGCCCAGGCCGCGCGGATCCTCCGCGACCACGGCATGACCGTCACCGGCCTATGCCGGGGCGGGGCGTTCCCGGCGCGCGACGCAGCCGGCCGGCAACGCGCGATCGACGACAACCGCCTGGCGATCGAACAGGCCGTGGCGGTCGATGCCGCCTGCCTGATCCTGGTCGCCGGCGGCGTGCCGGAAGGCTCCCGCGACCTCGCCGGCGCACGTGCCCAGGTGATGGACGGGCTCGCGGTCGTGCTGCCCGAGGCGCGCGCGGCCGGGATCAAACTCGCCATCGAACCGATGCACCCGATGGTGTGCGCCGATCGCGGCTGTGTGTCCACGCTCGCCCAGGCCAACGACATGTGCGAGGCCCTGGGCGAGGGGATCGGGGTGGCGGTGGACATTTATCACGTCTGGTGGGACCCTGCGCTGGAGGCCGAGATCGCCCGCGCGGCCGGCCGCATCCTCGCCTTCCACGTCAACGACTGGCTGCGCCACACGAACGACCTCGTCTTCGACCGCGGCATGATGGGCGATGGCGTCGTCGATATCCCGAAGATCCGCCGATGGGTCGAAGCGGCGGGGTATACCGGCCGCAACGAGGTGGAGATCTTCTCGCGCGAGAACTGGTGGAAGCGCGACCCCGACGAGGTCGTGGCCACCTGCGTGGACCGTCACGACTGGGCGGTGTGAGCCCGCCGCCCGGGAACGGCCGGGGGCCCCGCCTAATCCCGCCCCGCGCTCGCGCTGCACAACGATCGCCGCCGTGCGGCCCGCGCTGTGGCCCATCGTCCGGGCATGGTCTCGCCGGTGGAAGCCTTCCCGCACCACCCCGTCGGGATCGGCCGCCCAGGCCTTGTCGCCCCTTGCGTAGCAGCAAAGCGCGTCCCGCTCTTCGAAGACGTGCCCGCCGGCCAGGCTCAGCGATCGGGTGATCTCCGCCAGGGCGTCCGCGTCATCGACCTGGATGCCGAGACGCGCCACGCCATGGCCGCATTCCCCGGTCGGGACGGCGAAGTTGACCGCCGGCTCGTCCAGCATCCACTGGGCACAGCCGTCCTCCAACTTGGACGGCTCGCAGCCGAAAAGGGTTCGGTAGAACCCGACGCTGCGCGCCAGATCCTTGACGTTGAGATGCACGTGCAGGCGTTTCATTGCTCCTCCTCCGGTCCGCGCTCCCTGTTTCCAGGTTTCCACAACTGAGGCGCTGCTGCGGGATGTCGAGCCGCCGGCGCGCATCACCCGACGGCGTCCGCGGCAAATCACCATCCCCGGCGGCCTTTGGCCGGCGGTGCAACCGTGATAGACTTCGTGGCGGGCCCGCACGGGGACGTCTACGGAAAGGATGGGCTCATGGTGGAAATCGCATCCCTTGCCACGCAGGACCGCGCGCCGGACCGGGCTGCGCTGTCGATCGAACGCCTGGGGGTGTTCTGTGGCGCGGAAGTCACCGGGATCGATCTCCGGCGGCCGCTCGATGCGGCCGAAGTCGCAGCGATCACCGCCGCCCACGCCGAGCACGGCGTGCTGGTGTTCCCCGACCAGCACCTGAGCGCCGAACAGCTCGTCGCCTTCGGCAAGCAGCTCGGCGAGCTGACCGTTCATCCTTTCTCGACCAACGATGCCGACACCCCGGAGCTGATCGTCTTCGACAACAAGGAGGGCAACCCGCCGCCTTCGACCGACGTATGGCATTCCGATGAGACGTTCCGCGAATGCCCGCCGATGGGCACGGTCCTGTCGGCGAAGATCATCCCCTCGCCCGGCGGGGATACCGCCTTCTGCAGCATGGCGGCGCTCTATGAGGGGCTTTCCGACCGGATGCAGCGTTTCCTGTCCGGGCTCGAGGCGGTGCACGACTTCGTGACCTTCAAGAAGCTCTTCCCGCAGAATGAGCACGGCAAGGACCGGCTGCGCCACTTTGAACGCATCTACCCGCCGATGACCCATCCGCTGGTGCGCGTCCACCCGGTCACCGGACGCAAGGTGATCTTTGTCAACCGCTCCTTCACGCTCCACATCAAGGGGATGGACGAGGGCGAGGGCAAGATGATCCTCGATTTCCTCTACCAGCGCACGCTGCGCCACGAATACCACTACCGCCATCGCTGGCAGCCGGGCATGGTGGTGTTCTGGGACAACCGGTCGGTCCAGCACTCCGCGCTCCACGACTACTATCCCCGGCGCCGCAAGCTCGACCGCATCACCATCCGCGGCGACCGCCCGGTGGGCGATGCGCCGCCGGCCGACATCGACGATCTGCGGCGCTACCTCTCGCCGCCGCTCTCGGAGTTCGAGGCCACGCGCGCCAAGCGCCACAACGACTGACGCTGCGGCCTATTCCATCCGCAGCACCGGCTTGATCGCCGTGCCCGCCTCGCTGTCGTGGAAGGCGCGGCTGATGCCCTCGAGCGCATAGAAGCGCACCAGCCGGTCGAACGGAAACCGGCCCTGCATGTGCAGGCCGACCAGAAGCGGGATGAACGCCTCGGGGTTGCCGCCGCCCGCCGAGACGCTCTGCATCCGCCGGCCCTGCGTCAGGGCGCGCATCCGGATGGGCAGATCGCCGCCGTCGAGTGGCGGGGTTGCGAACCCGAACGTGCCGCGCGGCGCCAGCGCCTCGATCGCCTGGAGCATCACCGGCGCCGCGCCGGTGGTATCCAGGGCGAAATCGGCGCCCGATGGCAGGATGTCGCGGACCCGATCGGCCAGCGGTCCGCCGCTTGCCTCAATCACGGCATCGGCGCCGAGCTCGACGGCGAGCTGTAGCCGGTGCGGGTGGCGGTCGAGTGCGATCACCCGGGCCGCACCGGCGATGCGCGCGGCCATGACCGCCGACAGGCCGAGCGTGCCGGCGCCGAAGACGACCAGGGTCTGGCCGGGTCTCATCTTGAAGTCGTTCAGAACCGCGCCCGCCCCGGTCTGAATGCCGCAGCCCAGCGGCCCGAGAATCTCCAGCGGCGCGGCCTTGTCCACCTTGACGATGCCGCGCTCCCTGCCGATGGCATGGCTTGCAAACGAGGACTGGTTGAAGAAGTCGCCATGCACCGGGGCGCCGTCGGCCCACAGATAGAACGCACCGTCGGGTCGCGTACAGCCGAAGTGATCGGCGTTGTGGCAATAGGCGGTCTCGGCATCCAGGCAGCTCGGGCAGTGCCCGCAGGAGCCGAAGCTCATTACCACATGATCGCCCTCGGCCAGACGCTCTACCCCCGCGCCGACCGCTTCGACGATGCCAGCGCCCTCGTGGCCGAGCACCACCGGCCGCGGTGCGCGTGTGCCCTGCGCCGTCTTCAGGTCGGTGTGGCAGACGCCGGTGGCGACGATCCTGACCAGCACCTCGCCAGCCTGCGGGCCGTCGAGCGCGAGCGTCTCGATCGCCGGGTCGTGGCCGTAATCGCGGAAGACGGCAGCTTTGATCCTCATCGGCGGCTCCGGGTTGCGGTTTCGAACGTGCTCAGCGTCCGCCTGCGGCCGCGCGCCTGCAAGGGTTTTCCGGGCGGCGCCGGATACGGATTTTCCGCCCGTCCGGGCTGGACTGCCGGGTGAAACGCCGCCAAGCTGCTTCCATGGCGGGCGAGGCTGCCGAGCATGCGACCTTCGAGGAGGCCCTGGACAGGCTGCGCGCCGCGCTGGCCGATGTCGCCAATGGCGACGTTGCGGCGATCAAGGCGCTCTATGCCCAGACCGGGGACGCGACCAGCTTCTACGGCTGGGGCGGCTACGAGAAGGGCTGGGATGTGGTCGCCGCGCGCTGGGACTGGGCGGGCCGGCAGTTCAAGGGCGGCACGGCGAGCCACGAGATCCTGACCAAGGTCGTCACGCCTGAGCTCGCCTACATCACCGGCATCGAAACCTTCGATGTCCGCGTGGAGGGCGTGGACGGGCCGACGCGGTGGTCCAACCGGGTCACCCACATCTTTCGCCTGCTGGATGGCGAGTGGCGGCTGATCCACCGCCACGCCAACCGGTTGGAGGACCGGTTCGCGCCATCGACCCGGCTGAGCCCGCTCGATACCGGCTGAGCGCGGGCGCGGATTCGCCGGGCGGCGGGCGCACCGTTCATGATAGTCTCGGCGCGACGGGGCGGCGATCACGGGGACCGGTCATGACAAGCCACGATCTCCAGGCGGATCGATCCAACCGCGCCGCGCGGCTGGCGGCGCTCTACAGTCGACTCGACAGGCTCGATATGGCGCCCTACTGGGCGGTGGAGACCGACGCCGACCACGACGAGGACGCCCAGATCCTCAAGGCGCGCAAGGCGCGGCCGCATGTGTGGAAATACGCCGACATCGAGCCGATCCTCTACGAATCGGCCGAGCTCGTATCGATGGAGGATTCCGAACGCCGCGCGGTGGTGCTGGTCAACCCGGGCATGGCGCCGGTCCGCGCGACCGTGTCCACCCTCTATACCGCCTACCGGTTGAACGACCCGCGCGAGATCATGCCGCCGCACCGTCACAGCATCAACGCGGCGCGCATCGGGCTGACCGGGGCCAGCAACTTCACCGGCGTGGCGGGCGAGAACATCGTCTTCGGGCCGGGCGATCTGGTGCTCACGCCCGCCGATGCCTGGCACAACCACGGCAACCGCGGCGCGGATTTCGCGGTCAATGTCAGCGTCCTGGACCTGCCGCTGTCCGAGGTCCTGAACGCGGCCAGTTTCGAGCACGATTATGCCGAGGACGGGGTGCGCCGGTCCGAACAGACCGTGCGCTATGCCGAGGACTACTCTAACCGGGTTGATGGTCAGGGCTGGCTGGTGCGGCGCTTCGTCAACGACGAGCGC
>CAYFYS010000032.1:0-10678 GCA_964347365.1 uncultured Rhodospirillaceae bacterium
TGGACCGGCGAAGGGCTGATCGCCGCGCGCCGGTTCGGCGCGGAGGTCCTTGCGTTCCTCATCGAGGAGCTGTTGGTGTTCTGCTCGGCCATGCAGATCGCGATGCCCTGGGTGATGCATGTCTTCGCACCCGGGTTTGCGGATGATCCGGCGAAGTTCGCCCTCGCCGTCGAGCTTGCGCGGATCACCTTCCCCTATCTTCTGTTCGTTTCTCTGGTCTCGCAGCTTGGCGGTGTCCTCAACGCGCTCGGACGCTTTGCCGCCGCTGCGGCGACCCCGATCCTGCTCAACATCACCCTGATCTTTTCGCTGTTGGCGACCACGCCGTATCTTGAGACTCCCGGCCATGCCCTTGCCTGGGGGGTGTGCGCAGCAGGGCTCGTCCAGTTTCTGTGGTTGATCGAGGCCTGCCGGCGCCAAGGCATGCGGTTCCGCCTGCCGCGGCCGCGGATCAACCCCCGGATCAGGAAGCTCCTGGTGCGGATCCTGCCGGGCGCTGTCGGCGCCGGCGTGCTCCAGATCATCCTGGTGATCGGCACCATCCTCGCATCACTCCTGCCCACCGGGGCGGTTTCCTACCTCTACTACGCCGATCGGGTCTATCAGCTCCCCCTGGGCGTGATCGGGTTGGCGGTGGGCACCGTGCTGCTGCCGCTGCTGTCGCGCCAGGTCCGCACCGGGGCTGTCGATGCCGGCATGGCGAGCTTCAACCGCGCGGTCGAGTTCACACTGCTCCTGACCCTGCCGGCCGCAGCCGCCTTGGTCGTGATCCCGGGCCCGATCATCGCGGTTCTGTTCGAGCGCGGCGCGTTTGGCGCCGCGGACAGCACGGCAGCCGCCGATGCCCTGATCGCCTTCGCCCTGGGCGTGCCGGCCTTCGTGCTTGTCAAGGTGCTGGCGCCGGGCTTTTTCGCCCGCGAGGACGTGGTCACACCGATCAAGGTGGCTGCCGTCTCGGTTGCGGCCAACATCGTGCTCAGCGTGATCCTACTGCGTCCACTGGAACATGTCGGCTTGGCGCTGGCGACCTCGACCGCTTCGTGGATCAATGCGATCCTGCTTTGGCTCATACTCACCCGGCGCGGCCATTTTAGGATCGATGCGCGACTCAGGAACAGGGTTGCGCGAATGACTCTGGCAACGATCGGCATGGCCGGTCTGCTCGCCGCGTGCCGTGCCGGCATGGACGGCATGATCCTCGCCGGTGGACTGGAACGCGCTGCGGCGTTGGTCCTTCTGGTGCTCGCCGGCATCGCCGGCTACGGTGCTCTGGCGGTGCTTACCGGGGCTGCCGGGCTCGGGGAGATGCGCCGAACGGTAAGCCGGCGCAGGGCTTGACCCTTCGAAGCTCAGAGGGGATAACCCGGCCGCATCCCGTCTGGTGCGGGGCTGGAGCATCCGACTTGGGCCTGATCTTCTCCGGCGTACAGCCGTCGGGCAACCTGCACCTGGGCAATTATCTCGGCGCGATCCGCAACTTCGTCCGCCTGCAGGAATCCCACGCGTGCATCTACTGCGTGGTCGACCTGCACGCGATCACGGTCTGGCAGGATCCTGCGGTACTGGCCCGCAGCATCCGGGAATGCGCGGCCACCTTCATCGCCGCCGGCATCGATCCGCATCGCAGCATCATCTTCAACCAGTCCCGCGTGGCCGCCCATGCCCGCCTCGCCTGGATCTTCAACTGCACCGCCCGGCTCGGCTGGCTCAACCGGATGACCCAGTTCAAGGAAAAGGCGGGCAAGCAGCGCGAGAACGCCTCGGTGGGTCTCTACGTCTATCCGACCCTGATGGCTGCGGACATCCTGGCCTACAAGGCGACCCACGTGCCGGTGGGCGAGGACCAGAAGCAGCATCTCGAACTCGCCCGCGACATCGCCCAGAAGTTCAACCACGATTTCGGCAAGGACTTCTTTCCGGTCATCGAGCCGCTGATCCTGGGCGCGGCGACGCGGGTGATGAGCCTGCGCGACGGCCGCGCGAAGATGAGCAAGTCTGACCCTTCGGAAGCCTCGCGCATCAATCTGTCGGACGGAGCCGATGTGATCGCCCACAAGATCCGGCGTGCGCGCACCGATCCCGAGCCGTTGCCGGAACACCCCGCCGGGCTTGCCGGTCGACCGGAGGCGGCCAATCTGGTCGGTATCTTCGCCGCCCTCGCCGAGCGCAGCCCCGCCGAGGTGCTGGCCGAATTCGGCGGCAAGGGGTTTGCCGAATTCAAGGACGCATTGAGCGATCTGGCGGTCGCGACATTGGCGCCGATCGGCGCCGAACTGGGCCGGCTCAACGCCGATCCCGGCTATGTCGACCAAGTGCTTGCCGCCGGCGCCGAGCGTGCGCGTGCCATCGCCGATCCGGTGATCGCGGAGGTCCATCGCATCGTCGGCCTGCCTTCTGAATGACCGGGTCGCCCTGAGGCCCGGTCATGCAGATCTACCTGCCGATTGCCGAGATGTCTGTCAACGTGCTGCTGTTGCTCGGGCTCGGCGGCGGCGTCGGCCTTCTGTCGGGCCTCTTCGGCGTCGGCGGCGGGTTCTTGATGACCCCGCTGCTGATCTTCATCGGCGTGCCGCCGGCCGTCGCCGTCGCCACCGAAGCCAACCAGGTTGTCGCGGCCTCGGTGTCCGGCGCGCTGGCCCATTGGCGGCGCGGCAACGTTGACGTCAAGATGGGGCTGGTGCTGCTGGCCGGTGGTGTCGCCGGCTCTTCGCTCGGGGTTTGGCTGTTCACCTTCCTGCGCGCGCTTGGCCAGATCGACTTCGCGATCTCGCTGGCTTATGTCGTCTTCCTCGGCATCGTGGGCGTGCTGATGGTCGTGGAGAGCGCGCGCGCCTGGTTGCGCACACGCCGGCCGTCCGCGCCGCGGCGCAAGTTGCACCGGCATACCTGGGTCCATGGCCTGCCGCTCAAGATGCGCTTCCGCGCCTCCAAGCTCTATGTCAGCGCGCTGTTGCCGTTCTCGGTCGGGTTGTTCGTCGGCGTGCTGGCGGCAATCATGGGTGTCGGCGGCGGGTTCGTGATGGTCCCGGCGATGATTTACCTGATCGGCATGCCGACCGCGGGCGTCGTCGGCACCTCGCTGTTCCAGATCGTGTTCGTGACTGCCAACGTGACCTTTCTGCAGGCGGTCAACAATCAGACCGTGGACATCATGTTGGCGCTGTTCCTGTTGATCGGAGGCGTGATCGGCGCCCAGATCGGCGCCCGCTTTTCGTCCAGGCTGCGTGGCGAACAACTGCGGATCCTGCTCGGTCTGATCGTGCTGGCGGTCTGCTTCCGGGTCGCCTATGGCCTGGTGGTCACGCCGGAGGATCTGTTCAGCCTGGGCGCGGCGGGCCCGGGGATATGAACGCCGCGGCGCGCCGTTGTGTTGCCGCCCTCGCGTTCAGTCTGTCTGTCGCGGTCGGCGGCCAAGAAGGCATCTCCAAGACGCTGGTCGCCGATCTGTCGAGCCGCGAGATCGCGATCACCACGGGATTCTCCGGCACCAGGGTGCTGCTGTTCGGTGCCAAGGACCCCGGTGGAGACGTCGTGCTGGTGATCCGCGGGCCCACCCGGGACGAGATGGTCCGCCGGCGTGTGCGGCTCGCCGCGATGTGGGTTAACGGCCCGGCGATGGTCTTCCGCGGCCTGCCGGCCTTCTACCACGTGGCCGCGACCAGGCCGCTGGAGGCAGTGGCGCCCCCGGGCGTTCTGGCGGACCGCAGGATCGGCATCGACCGGCTTGCGGCCTTGGGCGGCGCTGCCGGGGAAGCCTCGCGAGACTATCGCGACGCGCTGGTTCGAATAAAGACCCGCCAGCAGCTCTACGCCTACCGCCCGAGCGGAATCGAGGTCATCGGCGACCGGCTCTTCCGCACCGCCGTGGTTCTGCCATCCAACGTCCCGACGGGACCGTATCGGGTCGAGGTCTTTCTGTTCGACCAGGGCCGCGAGATCGTCCGGCGCGAATCCACCCTGGTCGTGCGCAAGGCCGGTCTCGAGGCGGGGGTCTTCAACCTCGCCCACCAGCAGTCGGCGCTCTACGGGGCGGTCGCGATCCTGATCGCGCTGGGTTTCGGAGGGCTCGCCGGCGTCATATTCCGAACCTGACGAGAACGGATGGCAGGAATGGGCAATCAGACCGCTTCCCAGGATGCCGAGGGCGCCCCGCCGCGTTCGGATCGGGTGTTTCTGTGCGTGATCGATTCCAGCGAGGAGGTCCATGTCGCGCTGCGCGTCGCAGCGCTCCGGGCACGACGCTCGGGCGGGCGCGTTGCGCTGCTCTACGTCATGGAGCCGATCGACTTCCAGCACTGGATGTCGGTCGCCGAGACGATGCGCGAGGAGCGTCGTGAAGAGGCCGAACAGGTGCTGCAGACCCGCGCCGTCGAAGTCAGCGCGATCACCGGCCAGCCGCCGGTTCTCTATGTGCGCGAGGGGAGCCCGCGCGACGTCATCCTGGCCCTGATCGAGGAAGAGCCCTCGATCTCGATCCTTGTCCTGGGGGCCGGCACCGGAAGCAAGGGCCCCGGCCCGCTGGTGTCCTCGCTCGCCGGCAGGCTGTCGGGTCGCTTCCCGATTCCGATCACCGTGGTGCCGGGTCAGCTCACCGACGAACAGCTCAACGGGCTCGCATAATCCACAGCGGCGGGTTGACACCCGGGGTGGCGACAAGCACCCTGGGCTTGGAGACGCTAGGTCTCGAGGGGAGAAGAGGACTTGGCGTTGTAGGGAGACGTGTGCATCGTCGACGCTTCGACGGTCACCCCGTCGTGGTGACCGTTGTTCCTGCAGGTGTGATCAAGCGTTCGTTCGTGACAGGCGCTGTCCTGGCGACGATCGCGGTACCGGCGATCCCGGTTGTGCGGCCGGCTGTCGCGGCGATCACGCCGGCGATGGTCCCGACCTCCGGCGTGAACGCGACCGCGCCGCGCACGATTGGATTGGCGGTGCCTCTGGCACCGATGATCCTGGTTCCCGGAAGCATTCCGGTGCGGGCCGACACGGCCAGCGCGCTCGCCGATGTCTTCGACCGGCACGACTACCGGCTCGCCCGCGTACGGCACTTCGGTACCGTGCCGCGGCTGTTCCTGGATCGCCTGCCGCAGGATCTGGACAAGATAGGCAGCGTGGCCGCGCGGAAGGCGCTCTACAAGCGGAGCGTCCTGCCGCTCGTTCTTGCAGTCAACGAGACGATCATGGCGAACCGGGCGCGGATCGAGAGGCTGCGCGACAGGCTGGCCGGGCGGCAACGGCTGACGCTGGCGGAGCGGCGCTGGATCGCCGGCATGTTCGACCGCCACGGCGTGTCGCTGTTTGACTTTGCCGAGCTGTTGCGCCGGGTCGACGTCGTCGTGCCTTCGCTCGCCATCGCCCAGAGCGCGGAGGAGAGCGGCTGGGGTACCTCGCGGTTCGCCCGCGAAGCCAACGCGCTGTTCGGCCAGCGGATCTACAAGGACGGGCTAGGCCTCGTCCCGCGCCGGCGCGAGCCTGGCAAGCGCTTTCGGGTACGCGCCTTCTATCGGCTGCTCGATGCCGTGCAGGCGTACGCCAACAACCTCAACTCGCATCCGGCCTATGCCGGCTTCCGGGCCGCGCGCGCCGAGCTCCGCCGCCGCAACCGCGTGTTCGACGGGCTGGTGCTGGCCCCGCAACTGCGACGGTATTCCGAACGCCGGGACGCCTATGTCGCAACGATCAAGCGGATCATCCGCATCGACAGGCTGACCGATTTCGACGGCGCCCGGCTGGGTGAGGCGGCAGCGGACCTCGTCCTGGATTCCGCGGACTGAACGCCGGCCTACCGGTGCGGCATGTAGAAGAGCGTGCCGTGCCAGTGCCAGCGGCCCGCGCTCCCCGGCATGGTGCAGTTTATGCGCGCCCGCCCGGGCGCCAGCCTTTTCTTCAGCCGGACCTCGACCCGCGCAGCGCCGAGGCGCTCGATCCGCGCCTTGCCCTGGCCGGATGCGTAGCATGTCAGCCCGCCGATGCGCGCAAGCGCCTCGCCGTAGACGGTGAACCCGTAGCTCGGCGGGTTGGCCCGGGCATCGAGCAGCGGATCCAACGGGGTGACATCCCTGATCTGGATCGGCAGCGCGTTGGCCGCCAGCCTGAAGCGGGCGACGTTGCTGTAGGCCTCGTTCATCGTGAACCGCGGCAGATAATAGAATCGTGAACCCTGGTGAAGTACCCCGGAATGCTGCCCGACTGCGGCGATGAACCCGTGTTCGATGACCACGTCGCGCGCCTTCAGAGACATCTCGCCGTAGGGGAAGGCGAACAGCCGCGGCCTGCGACCAAGCTCATCCTCGAAACGCTGGTTGGATTTGACGATTTCTCTAGCGTTCCGCTCCCGGCTCACCAGCGGCATGTGAAGACCCGATGCGGCTTGGCTGCCGATGGTCACGCCGTTCTCTGCCAGAGCGCGGATCTGATCCCAGCTCATGTAGCCTGGGTCCCGGCCATCGACCGTATTGGTTGCCACGAAGAGCGTGAACGGCAGCCCCGCCTCGCGCAGCCGGGGCCATGCCCGGGTGTATACGGACAGATAGGCATCGTCGATGCTGATCCCGATCGTGCGCTGCGGCAGTTCGCGGCCATCGCGCAGCGCGGCAAGGATCTCCGGTATCGGCAGGACGTTGATGTCGTGTTCGGCGATCTCGGCGAGATGGGCCTCGAACTGGTCGAGGCGGATATTGTTGGACGGCGTCCCTTCCTCGCCAAAACGGTTATACACCACCACGATCGCCGAACCCGCCGCTTCGGCGCCGGAGGCGGCAGTCAGGGCGTTCAGACCGATGGCGACGGCCGCTGCGATCGCGCGGAATACGGAACGCCCCTGGAAGAGCGCCATCCTGGACTCCCAAGCTCGGTCAGCGACTGTTTTAGCCCCTGGCCGAACGCGGGGACAAGCGGCAACCGGCGTTCGCGACCGGTGATTCGATACAGGCTTTGTGCCTTCCCCGCACCGCGCGATCGGCGGGGGCATATCTCGACGAGGAACCCGCAAAGGACCCTTCCGGAGGCGGGCGCATCATGCGGTCATCGGTGCGTCGATATCGGAATCGCCCAGCAGTGGATACGACCGTGCGTCGAAAAGCTGGTAATGCCACCATTCGTTGCGGAAGAAATCCCAGCCCGCCGCGGTCATCAGGCCAAGCAGGACCAGCCGGTTGCGCTGGGCCTGGACGCTTATCCCGGTGCTGGCGTGATGCGACAACGGTGTGAAGTCGTCGAACGGCGTACCCATGTCCAGCGGCGTACCGTCGGCGTCGACCAGGGTGAGATCGAGCGCCACCGCGCGCGAATGCGCCGATCCGCGCCGTGGATCGGCCACGAAATCGGGATCGGGCGTGTGGTTCCACAGCACCCACTGCGCCTCGCTCGGCCGGAAGGCATCGAAGATGCGCACCCGCAGCCCGATCTCCGCAGCGATCCTGACCGCCCGTTCCAGCGCCTGCGCGGCATCGGCATGCAGGTAGCACGCCGCACGGCTGTAGATCGGCTTGCCGGTAAAGTTGTCCGACCTGGCATAAACCATGTCGATCTCGACATCGAAGCCCCGCGGTGTGATCTCGGTAAGTGCCATCGCCGCCCCCTGCCCGGCTTGCCAACGCGGCGCGAAGATAGACCATCGCCCGGCCGGCCGGTACCGGGCGCCGGTGCCCGGCCGGTGGCGACGTCATGATCGTGCTCGCCATGGATACGGCCTGTTCGGCGTGCTCGGTCGCAGTCCTGCGGCAGGGGCGCACTCTGGCCGCTGAGCGTAGCGCCGCCGCGCGCGGCCATGCCGAGACCCTGACGCCCATGATCGTACGCACTCTTGCCCAAAGCGGGCTCGGTTTCCCCGAAATCGCCGCGCTGGCAGTCACCTGCGGACCGGGTTCGTTTACCGGAATCCGGATCGCGCTGGCCACCGCGCGCGGCCTGTCGCTGGCGCTCGACCGCCCGGTCTTGGGCGTGACCACGCTGGAGGCCGTCGCCCACGCCGCGCTGGGCGAGTCGCGCGGTGGGAGCGCACCTTGCTTGGTCGCGCTTGATACGAGGCGGGAGGACTATTACGCTCAGACCTTCGCGCCCGATGGCACGCCGAGAACCCGTCCGGAAGCCGCCATGCCGGAGACGATCTTCGCGCGATTACAAGAACCCGACGTGCTGGTCGCCGGCGATGCCGCGGCGCGGATCGCGCCGTTGTTGAGCAACCGAGGGTTCCGCCCGCAGATCGCCGTGGGCGACGGCAACCCGGATGCCCGCGTGGTGGCGCGTATCGTCCACCGCCGCTTGACCGGCGGCGCGCACGCCGAAGCCTTTCCGGCTGTGCCGCTGTACCTGCGCGCGCCCAGTGCGGTCCGGCCGGCCCATGGCGGACGATTGCGGCCGTGACTGAAACCCGGGTCGCGCCGCTCGTCGGCGAGGAGATCCCCCGGCTTGCGCAGATCCATGCCCAATGCTTCGATGAGCCCTGGTCGGCGGACATGGTGCGGCGGGTATTGAAAACCGCCGGGGCGTTCGGCTTGGCCGCGCGGGTTGGAACCGGGGCTGAACTCGCTGGGTTCGCGCTCGGCCGGGTGGTGATCGATGAGTGCGAGCTTCTGTCGCTCGGCGTGGCCCCCGATCAGCGCGGACGCGGGCTGGGCGCAGCGCTGCTCGATGCGTCGATGACGTGGGCGGCCGGGCTCGGCGTTTGCGGATTTTTCCTGGAGGTCGGGGAATTCAACCACGCCGCGCGCCGCCTGTATGGCAGCCGGGGGCTGGTTCGGGTCGGCCGTCGCCGGGGTTATTACGAGATCGGTGGGGGCGAAAAGATGGATGCCCTGACGATGCGGTGCGCGCTCGATCGGCCCGCTCAGACCTTGACGATCCGCAAGCAGATGTCGTCTTCGTGCACCTGACTGCCGGGCACCAGCCGGCCGCATGCCGGGTCGTCCTTCAGCGGCCGGACCGCGGCCACGACATGGCCCAGCTCGATCACCGATGCGGGCACGTTCTCGATCGGCTCGGCGCCGCGCAACACGATGGTCGCCGTATCGCCCGATGCCATCCGCTCGACAAGCAGTCGAGTCCGGACGAAGGTCATCGGACACACATCGGCCGTGATGTCGAGAAAGTGCTCCATCGGATCGCCAAACCCTCCGAGCGAATCGGTGCGGCATCGCGTTTATTCGACCGGGTAGAATGCATATTACCAGCCCGCAGCGAAGCGCGAAGACCGGATGAACCCCAAATGGCGGAAAGCCGGCACGTCGGGCCGGATGATCCGCCGGCCCCGGTGACCGCTCTGAACCCGATGCCCGGGCGCAGCCCGGCCCGTGGCCGTTGAAACGGCACGGCGCTGGCACTGAATCGGCTTTGACTACGGTGCGGCCAGGTTCTACCTTCAGCTTGTTGCAGGGGAGCTTCCCATGCTGTCGCGCATCGCACAGGCCTGCCGTGAAAAGGGGATGAAGATGACCGACCAGCGGCGGGTGATTGCCCGCGTGTTGTCGGCGTCCAAAGACCATCCCGATGTCGAGGAAGTCCATCGCCGCGCGATGGAGATCGACCGCCGGATCAGCATCGCAACCGTCTATCGCACCGTCCGTCTGTTCGAACAGGCCGATATCCTCGACCGGCTTGATTTCGGCGATGGCCGGGCGCGCTACGAAGAGGCGAGCGAGCGGCACCACCACCACCACCTGATCAACCTCGACACGGGCGACGTGATCGAATTCGAGAACGACGAGCTCGAGGCGCTGAAGCGCAAGATCGCCAGCGAGCTCGGCTTCGAGCTCGTCGCCGAGCGGCTGGAACTCTACGGCGTGCCGTCGAAAAGACCGCGCCGAGTCCATAAGCCGACCGAAAAGTAGGCCGTCTTGAACACCAGCGGAACCTCGCCGCGCACGCACACCGGCGCACCGGCCGGGCAAGCCGTCGCGCCAGGCCCGCGCGCACCGACGCCGGAGCCCGAGTTGCCGCCCATTCTACAAGGAGGGCTGGAAGCCCGGCTTGCCGTCTCGGAGCAGGACATCGCCGCGGCACAGGCGCTGCGCTACCGCGTCTTCTACCAGGAAATGCGCGCCAAGGCTTCGGCCGAGACCGCGACGCTGGAACGCGACATCGACGGTTTCGACGCGGTTTGCGACCACCTGCTGGTGATCGATCCCAAGCGGGGCGACCTTGCCGGAGGGGTGGTGGGCACATACCGGCTGCTGCGGCGCACCGAAGCCGACCGCAATGCCGGGTTCTATTCCGCAGCGGAATATGACATCTCGCAGCTGGTGGATTATCCCGGCGAGATCCTCGAGCTCGGCCGGTCCTGCGTCGAGGCGAGCTATCGCAACCGGCCGACGATGCAGCTCCTGTGGCGGGCGATCGCGGCCTATGTCTTCCAGCACGACATTGTCCTGCTGTTCGGCTGCGCGAGCCTGCCGGGAACCGATCCGCAGGAGTTAAGCCTCCCGCTCTCCTACCTCTACTACTATCATCTCGCTCCGCCGGCGCTGCGGCCGCGTGCCCTTGATGCCCGCTATGTCGACATGAAGATCGTTCCGCGCTGGGAGATCGACCCGCGGGCCGCACTCTCGGAGATGCCGCCGCTGATCAAGGGCTATCTGAGGCTCGGCGGGTTCATCGGCGACGGTGCGGTGGTCGATCACCAGTTCAACACCACCGACGTCTCGGTGGTGGTCAAGACCAACTTGGTGACCGACAAGTACCT
>CAYFYS010000033.1:0-8197 GCA_964347365.1 uncultured Rhodospirillaceae bacterium
GCGGTGAGCGACAAGGTCGATGTGGTGGAGGCAAAGATCTCATCGCCGGCGAAGATAGCATGGAGCGCGCGGAACAGCGCGTGCTTGACGGCCATTTCCTCGAAGACCGCCTCGATCACCAGATCGCAGCCGGCGAGCGCCTCCAGCCGGTCCGCCGCGCCGATCCGGGCCAGCGCCGCGTCGCGGTCGGGTCCGGACATCCGCCCGCGTTGGACCGAACGGTCGAAAAAGGCCTCGGTCTGGGCGCGCACCCTGCCGAGCCCCTCGGCCGAGACGTCATAGCACACCGTCTCGAAGCCGGCGCGCGCGGCAACGATCGCGATCCCGGCACCCATCGTGCCGGCCGCGCCGCACACCCCGACGGTCCTGATCGGGCCGGTCATCGCCACCGGAAGCTCCGGCCGATGAGCTGGCGGTGGATCTGGTTGGTGCCCTCCCAGATCTGGGTGATCTTTGCATCACGCATCAGACGCTCCACGCGATAGTCGCCGCAATAGCCGTAGCCGCCGTGCATCTGGACCGCCTCGGTGGTCATGCGCATGGCGAGGTCCGAAGCGCGCAGCTTGGCGATCGAAGCCTCGATGCCGAAGTCGCGCGCGCCGGCATCGATCATGGCCGCGACCCGGTCGATCCAGCACTCGACCAGCGCCATTTCGCTGGCGAGGTCGGCCAGCAAGAACTGGTTGGCCTGGAAGTCGATGATCCGTCGCCCCGACTGGCTGCGCTGGTTGATGTATTTCGTCATGTCCTCGAAGGCCGCCGCGGCGATGCCCAGCGCGTGGGCGGCAACCGAAGGGCGCGAGAGGTTGAGCGAGGCGAGCAGAATCGCCAGCCCCTTTCCCGGTGCGCCCACGAGGTTCGCGCGCGGCACACGACAGCCGTCGAAGGCGATCGCTGCGGTCGAAGATGCGCGCAAGCCCATCTTGGTCTCGGTGCGCAGGACCTCGAAGCCCGGCGTTCCCTTCTCGACGACCAGCGCGGTGATCGCCGTCCGATCGTCTTCGATCTCCGACCATTTGCCGAACACAAGGATCAGGTCTGCGACATCGCCGTTGGTGATGAACAGCTTGGCGCCGTCGACCACCACCTCCCCGGCGTCGGGCGTGAAGCGGGTCTTCATCTGGGTTGCATCGGACCCGGCCGAGGCCTCGGTAATGGCGATCGCGGCCAGCGCGCCGCCTGCGATCCTGGGCAGGATGCGGGCCTTCAACGCCTCTTCGGCGAAATCGATCGCCGGCTTCATAGCGTGAAAATTGGTCGCATAGATGATGCCGGTCGCCGCGCACGCCTGCGCGAGCAGACGCACGCATTCGATATAGAGCCGGTAGCGCGCCGGCGCCCCGCCATAGGCTTCGGGCACGAAGATCGCATTCAGCCCCAGCCCGTTCAGCGCCTCGACGTTGGCCCAGGGAAACGCGCCCCGTCGGTCGAACTCTTCGGCGTTGGTCGCCAGCACCTCCTCGGCGAGGCGCCGCACCTGCGCGATGACGATCCGTTCGTCCTCGGTCCACGGGCGGGACGCCGCCAAGCGGTCGAACACCGTCGTCAATGGTTCATCCCGTGCCCGCCGTCGAGATAGATGGTCTCGCCGGTCAGATAGGGGATGTCCGAGACATAGAGCGCCACCACCAAGCGCGCCACCTCCTCGGGCGTCCCGGCGCGCGCTGCGGGCACCCGGCGGCCGATCCACGCCTTGACCGGTTCGCGGTTCAGAAACGCGCGGTTGAAATCGGTCTCGACATAGCCGGGGGCGATGTTGACCGAGCGGATCCCGTCCCCGGCCCACTCGACGGCCATGCACCGGGTCATCGCGCCCACCGCGGCCTTGGATGCGCAGTAGGCCAGATGCTCGCGCACGCCGAGCTTGTCGAAGAACGAGCCGATGTTGACGATCAACCCGCCGGCGCCGCGCTTGAGCAACGGATAGGCCTCGCGCGCGGCCACCAGCACCGCGGTGGCGTTGACGGCCATGACCCGCTCATAGTCCTCGGTCGCGGTCTGCGCGATGGGGGCCTGACCGTGGGTCCCGGCGTTGTTGACCAGCCCGAGGAGCGGTTTCGGATCGGCGGCGAGCCCGGCGAAGACGGCCTTTACGGCCGTCTCGTCGGTCATGTCGCAGGCGACGCCGCGTCCAGCTGCGCTGGCACCGGTGCGGGAAAGGCCGATCACCTCATGGCCGGCCTGCGCAAGGCCCAGCGCGATCGCAGCGCCGATCCCGCGGCTTGCGCCGCTGACCACCACCCGTCCGCCGGGCTCAGCCATCCTTGAAGTCCGGCCTGCGTCTGTCCTCGAACGCCGCCAGCCCCTCGGCCGCGTCTTCGGTCCGGTAGGCGAGCGTCGACAGATCGGCCTCGATCTTCAGCCCTTCGGTGATCGGATTGTCCAGCGCGCGCTGTACCGCCTCGCGGGCCATCGCGAGCACCGGCAGGCTGTAGCCGGTGAACTGGGCGGCGAAGTCCCGCCCGGCGGCGATCAGGTCGCCTTCGACCACCCGGTTGACCAGCCCGATGCGCCCGGCCTCCTCGGCCTCGACCGTGCGACCGGTCAGGATCATTTCCAGCGCGCGCGCCTCGCCGATCAGCCGCGGCAGCCGCTGGGTCCCGCCATAGCCCGGAATGAGACCGAGCTTGACCTCGGGCATGCCGAGTCTGGCGTTCGGCGAGGCGAGGCGGAAGGTCGAAGCCAGCGCGAGCTCCAGCCCGCCGCCGAAGGCGTAGCCGTTGATCAGCGCGACCGAAGGGATCGGCAGGACGTCGAGCTTGGCCAGGACCGACTGGCCGAAACGGGTGTCCTGCCGCTCGGCGACCACCGTTCGATCCTTGAGCTCCTTGATGTCCGCGCCCGCGCAGAACGCGCGATCGCCCGCACCGGTGATCAGCAGCACCCGCGCATCGGACGCCGCGACCGTATCGAAGGCCGCCGTCAGCTCCCGCAGGATCCCGAAGGACAGCGCGTTCAGCGCTTCGGGGCGCATCAGCGTGATCAGCGCCGCCTCGCCGTCACGGGTCAGTGCAACGCTCACCCTGCCGCTTCCCTCCTGGCGGTGAAGCGCACCGGCGCCGGGACGATTTCGCCGGACCTCACCTGGTCGACCAGCGTGCGCTTGAGGATCTTGCCGCTTGCGGTCAGCGGGAAGGTTTCCATGCGGATGAAATATTCCGGCATGTCGTAGCGCGACAGGCCGGCCCGGTACAGGTAATCGAGCAGCGCCTCAGGCTCCGGCGTGCCGATGATCGCGATGCAGCCCTTTTCGCCCAGTCGCGCATCGGGCACCGGGAAGACCGCCACGCGTTCGACCTCCGGGTGACGGATCGCCAGTGCCTCCACCTGCGCGGGGTAGATGTTGTGCCCGCCCCGGATGATCAAGTCCTTCAGCCGCCCTTCGACCGTCAGATTGCCGTCTGCGCCCAGCGCGCCGAGATCGCCGGAAAGAAACCAGCCGTGCCGGTTGAAGCTGTCCTCGGTGACCTCCTGGTTGCCGAAATAGCCCAGGGTCAGCGCGCCGCCGCGTCCGGCGATCTGGCCGGTGACGCCGGGCCCGACGCGCCTGTCCGGGTTGTCCATGTCGAAGATCGCCACCTCGTAGGCCTTGCCACCCCGCCCGCAGGTCCGGGCGATGGTCCGCACCGAGTCCGAGGGGTGGGTGAAATGGTGGGAGGAGTTCTCGGTCATGCCGTAGATGTTCTGCGGCTTGATGCCCTGGGCGAGAAACGCCTCGCAGACCGCCGGCGGGATCGGTGCACCGGCCATGTAGAAGATTTCGACCGCGCCGATGCGCGGCGCGCCGGCGGCCTTCTGCTCCGCCAGCACGTCCATGGCGTGGGTCGGCACGCCCATCACGTAGCGCGCCCCGGTCTCGGCGATCCAGTCGAGCTTGGCCATTCCGGCGGGGCGGTCGTCGGTGATGAACTCGCAACCGCTCAGCAGCCATTGCGCCGCCGCCACCCAGGCGATGTGGTGGGACAACGGGCTGAGCGACAAAAGCCGCGTGGCCGGGCCGATCCCCCAGGTCTCGACCATGTCCCGTGCGTTCGCAAGCAGGGTGTTGTCAGAATGCATGACGCATTTGGGCGTCCCGGTGGTGCCCGAGGTGAAGGCGAGATAGGCGACCTTGTCCGGGTCGGCGTCGGGCGCGGTCGGCGGTACGGTGCCCGGGCCGGGGAAACTGTCCGGGGTATGGACGATGCGCAGGTGGTCGATCCCCGACAGCATCGCCTCGAAATCGACCTCGGCGCGGTCCGCACCCCAGCCAGGTTCGGTGAACAACGCCGCGCTGCGCAGCCGGCGCAGCAGCGTTGCGACTTCCGCGCAGGTGTTGGTGCGATGCAGGGTCGGATTGCAGGCCATGCCCTCACGCGAGCAGGCGAGCAGGACGATCACCGAATCGACCGCATTGCCGCGCCAGATCGACACCCGATCGCCGGCCACCAGGCCGTGTGTGCGCAAATCCGCGGCAAGCCCGTCGGCCCAGGCCCTGATCTCGGCCCAGGTCAGCCTGCGCCTCGCATCGCGCAAGGCGAACGCATCGCCGCGCTCTGCGGCGTGGTGCGCCAGCAGGCCGTAGAAGGTCTGGTCCTGCCAGACGCCGGTTTCGTAGTATCGCCGCGCCTCGGCCGGGCGGTGGAGGGTCAGGAACGCGCGCATTCTCGATCAGCGCCCGAAACGGCGCGGGTCCGGCGCGCGGCGGGCGGCGAACGCGGCGGCCAGCTCGGAGGACTCCTCGCTGCCGAGATAGCCGCCGAGCAGCAGATCATGGGCCATCCGCGCCAGCCCGGAAACACCGCCGTGGCGGGCGTTAAAGGCGCCCTTGATCGCGGCCAGCGCGAAGCTGCCGCGCGCAGCGACGTCCAGCGCATAGGCGCGGGTCTCCGCCGCCAGCGCGTGATCGGCGACCACCCGGTTGATCAGCCCCATCTCCAGGGCCTGTGCTGCGGTGATCTTCGGGTTGGTGTACCAGATCTCCTTGGCGCGCTTCTTTCCGACCAGATCCTCCAGGTACCATGTGCCATAGCCCGCATCGAAGGAGCCCATGATCGGGCCGACCTGACGGAAGACCGCGCTCCGCTTGGCGATGGTCAGATCGCACACCATCTGCAGGACGTTGCCGCCGCCGACCGCAAAGCCGTTGACCGAGGCGATCACCGGCTTCTGCAGCCGGTCGATGGCTTCGTACATCTCCAGCGTGGGCAGCATGCCGGCGTAGAGCCTCGTCGGTTCCGCGCCGTCCTTGCGCCCGCCAATGCAAAAGAATTTCTCGCCGGCACCGGTCAGCACGACGACCCGCGTCCTGGTCTCGCGCCGGATCTCGTTGATGCACTCGCGGATCTCGTGGCAGGTCTGGACGGTAAACATGTTGCCGTCCTCCGGCCGGTTCAGGGTGATCGTCCCGACCGGTCCGTCTTCTTCGTAGAGTATCGTGCGATAGCTCACGCCTGCGCCTCGTTGCCGCGGGGTCCGGCCGGCATGTTTACGCGATTGGTCGGCGATGTCACGCCTGCGGAGGGCCGTCCTCCAGGACCAGCGCGGCCAGCCGGTCGCCGGTCGCGACAAGTTCGGGAACCACGGTGCGGGCGCCCGCCTCGATGAGCTCGCGGGCGTGATCCTCGGTCTCCGCGCGCGCAAGGATCGGCCGTTCGGGCAGGATGTAATGCAGCAGCCGGACCAACCTGGTAGCGGCAGCCGGATCGGACAGCGCAACGACGACCGCGCGCGCAGCGGTGACATCGGCCGCCTCCAGGACTTCCGGGCGGGTCGCATCGCCGAAGAAAACGGGCTCGTCCCGGGCGCGTGCGTGCGCCACGGCGTTGGGGTCGCGGTCCACGGCGATGTGGGCGATGCCGTGTCCGGACAGCCGCTTTGCGACGGTCTGTCCGACCCTTCCGTAACCGGCGATGACCACGTGATCGCCGAACGCCGGGCCGCTCCGGTCCAGGATGTCGGCATCGGCGATCGCCCGGGCTGCGGTGCGCCGCGCAACGCCCGTGCTTGCCCAGGCAAGCGCCGGGGTAAGCAGCATCGACAGCGCGACCGCGACGGTCAGCGTCCGGCCTGTCGGCTCGCCGAGCAGCCCGCCGCCCATCGCGAGGCTGAAGACCACGAAGGCGAACTCGCCGCCCTGGGCAAGCAGCAGGCCGAGCGGCAGGGCATGGCTTCTCGGCAGGCGGAACAGCAGCGCCAGGCCGGCCAGAACCGCCGCCTTTGCGGCGATCATCACGATCGCGACGACCAGAATCAGGCCGATCTCCGTGACCGCATGGCCGAGATCGGTCGCCATGCCGATGGTCATGAAGAACAGGCCCAGGAGGATGCCGCGGAACGGCCGGATCTCGGCGGCAACCTGATGGCGGTACTGGGTCTCGGCCAGCAGCATCCCCGACAGCAGCCCGCCCAGAGCGAGCGAGAGCCCGGCCAGGTCGGTAAGCGCGGCCGTGCACAGCACCACCAGGAGCGTCGTTGCCACAAAGGTTTCTTCGGTCCGTGCGACCGCAACGATCCTGAACAGCGGGCGCAGCACGTAGCGGCCGAGCGCGAATATGACCACGATCGCAACACATGCCTTGAACGCGGCGAGGGCGAGCGACTGGCCGAGCCCGCCTTCGCGCTCGATCATGGCCACGGTGATCACCAGGATCGGGCCGACGGCAAGGTCCTGCATCAGCAGGACGGCGAAAGCCGACCGGCCGAACCGGGTGGCCAGGCGCCGGGATTCGATCAGGATCTGGATGACGAACACGGTCGAGGACAGGGCGAGCGCGAGGCCGACGACGATCGCGGCCCCGACCGGCAGCCCCACCGCGTGCGCAAGACCGCCGAGCACGAGCGCCGCCACCGCGACCTGGGCGATACCCATGCCGAACAGCATCGGCGACAGGACCCTCAGCCGTTCGAGCGGCAGCTCCAGGCCGATGGCGAACAACAGGAACACCACGCCGAACTCGGCCAGCGCATGCGCGCTTTCGACGTTGCCCACCAAGTGCAGCCCGTTGGGTCCGATCGCCGCGCCGGCCGCCAGATACCCCAGCACCGGCGAGATCTTCACCCGCTGCAGCGCGACCAGCGCGACCACGGCCGCCGCCAGAATTACGATCACGTCGATCAGGTGGCCGGCGAGCGGCATGGAGAGGTCCCCGGAGGTCATCGCGCGTCTTCAGGTCTGGTCGGCGATCCCAAGAACGGCGCACCGAATCACTCACGCGGATGCGCCTGTCCCATGTCGAGATCCCGTTGTCGGCCGCCCCGACGGATGCCGCAACCCGGCCCGACCCGGTCTCCGGCACCGGTGCACGGTCCGGAAGCGACGAGGTGTCATCAAAGTTTAACGGAAACTTCATCCGACTGAAGCCCGACCGGGCTATCCGATTGCGCGTCGGCGGCGGTGGAACCGAAGCCCGCCGCCCGGAAAACTCAACCCGTGACGGAGACATCATGAACAGGACTGCATTGCTGACGGCGGGCGCCCTGGCGTCGCTCGCGCTTGCCACCGGCGCCCAGGCGCGCGATCAGATCAGGATCGTCGGCTCCTCGACGGTCTTCCCTTTTGCAACCGCGGTTGCGGAGACGTTCGGCAGATCGACCTCCTTCAAGACCCCGGTGGTCGAGAGCACCGGTTCAGGCGGCGGGCTGAAGCTGTTTTGCTCCGGCCTCGGCGTCGGCCATCCCGACATCACCAACGCCTCGCGGCGGATCAAGAAGTCCGAGGTCGCGCGCTGCGCCAGGAACGGCATCCGCGCGATCACCGAGGTAAAGATCGGCTATGACGGCATCGTGCTCGCCAATGCGAAATCGGCGGCGCTGGCGCGCATCACCCTCCGGCAGCTTTACCTTGCGCTGGCCAAGACCGTGCCGGCGAATGCCGACGGCTCGCAGATCCGCGAGAACCCCTACCGGATGTGGTCCGACATCGACCCCGCGCTGCCGAACAGGCGGATCGAGGTGCTGGGTCCGCCGCCGACCTCGGGCACGCGCGATGCGTTCGTCGAACTCGCCATGGAGGGCGGCTGCAAGACCTTCCCGGCCATCGCGGCGATGAGGAAGGCCGACAGGAAGAAATACAAGGCCCTGTGCCACGGCATCCGGGAGGATGGTGCCTTCATCGAAGCGGGCGAGAACGACGTCCTGATCGTCCAGAAGCTGGTCGCCAACCCGGAAGCCTTCGGGATATTCGGCTACAGCTTCCTGGATTCGAACATGGACCGCG
>CAYFYS010000033.1:8207-10639 GCA_964347365.1 uncultured Rhodospirillaceae bacterium
CGTCCAGGGTGCGGTCATCGACGGTGTCGCACCGGAGTTCGAGACGGTCTCCTCGGGCGCGTACCCGGTTTCGCGTTCGATGTACTTCTACGTCAAGCAGGCTCATGTCGGGGTCATCCCCGGCATCGAAGGCTATGTTGCGGAGTTCACGAGCGAGCGTGCCTGGGGATGGGACGGTTATCTGGTGGACAAGGGGTTGATCCCGCTGTCGGACGCCGATCGCGGGAAGGTCCGCGCAGCGGCGATGCGCGGCGCCAAGCTGGCCATGTAACCTGACAGGGAAGCGCGCCGGCCGGCGGGGACCGGCCGGCGCGTATCCTGGCGGGGCCCCGCCCACGGTCGGACCGGACGAGATGTCGCCTTTCACCCTCTTCGCCGTCCTTGGCGCACTGACGATCTTCGGCTTTTATTTCGGCCGGCGCCGCGCCTTCGCCCTGGCCGGGGGAAGGTCGCGCGACCTGCATTCCCGTCCGAACTATTACGGCTTTTACGTCGCGCTGTGGTGCGCGGTTCCCGCGTTCGCGATCGCTGCGATGTGGCTGGTGCTCCAGCCGGTGCTGACCGAAAGCCTGATAATCGCCGCGCTTCCGGAGGCCAAACAGAACCTGTCGGCCGATCGGATGTCCCTGCTGCTCAACGACATCCGCAACGTTGCCTCGGGCAGCATCGCCAGCGATGCGCGCGATCCGGACGTACAGACCGCCGCCCGACATCTGGTCAGGCTGACCGCGACCGGACATACGGCGCTGTTCGCCGTGGGCGTTGTGGCGGCCGTCGTCGGTCTTGCCATCGCCCGCCGGCGAGTCTCGCGGTCGCTGCGCGCGCGCAACCATGTCGAGCGCGCGGTCAGCGTGCTGCTGATCGCCTGTTCCTCGATCGCGATCCTGACCACGATCGGCATCGTTCTGTCGCTGGTCTTCGAATCGATCCGGTTTTTCGGAAAAGTGCCGTTCTTCGACTTCCTGTTCGGCCTTGAGTGGAGCCCCCAGCCCGCGTTGCGCGCCGATCAGGTCGGCGCCACGGGGGCGTTCGGCGCCGTTCCGCTGTTCGCCGGAACGCTGCTGATCACCCTGATCGCGATGCTGATCGCCGTGCCGGTCGGCCTGCTTTCGGCGATCTATCTGTCGGACTACGCCGATCCCAGAGTGCGCGGGATCGTCAAACCGCTGGTCGAGATCCTGGCCGGCATTCCGACGGTGGTCTACGGGTTTTTCGCCGCGCTGACGGTGGCGCCGCAACTGCGCGGGCTGGGTAATGCGCTGGGTCTGGACGTCGCCTCGGAAAGCGCGCTCGCCGCCGGCGCGGTCATGGGGATCATGATCATACCCTTCATCTCCTCGTTGTCCGACGACGTGATGAACGCGGTGCCGCAATCGCTGCGCGCCGGCTCGTTTGCCCTGGGCGCAACGAAGTCCGAAACGATCAAGCGGGTGGTCCTGCCGGCGGCCTTGCCGGGGATCTTCGCCGCCTTCCTGCTGGCGGTCAGCCGGGCGATTGGCGAGACGATGATCGTCGTCATGGCTGCCGGGCTGGCCGCCAGGCTGACCGCCAACCCGTTCGAGGCGGTGACCACGGTGACGGTGCAGATCGTCACCCTGCTGATCGGCGATCAGGAGTTTGACAGCGCCAAGACGCTGGCCGCCTTCGCACTCGGGTTGGTGCTATTCTGCGTGACCCTGGCGATGAACGTGATCGCGCTTGGTGTCGTGCGTCGATACCGGGAACAATATGACTGACCCCTCACAGGCGCTGCGACCGGGCGGCAGCGTGGGGGCCGGGCGGCCGGAATTCAACCCGGCGCGGCTGCGGCGCCGCTACGCGGCGGAGCGGCGGTTCAAGTTCTATGGGATCGTCGCGGTCGCGGTCGCAATGGCCGCGCTGCTGTGGTTGATGATCAGCATCCTGGCCAAGGGCTATACCGCCTTCACCCAAGCCTATGTGGAACTCGAGGTGAGCTTCGATCCGGCCGTGCTGGGGATCTCGCGCGCCGTTCCCGCCGAGACGCTGCGCGGGGCGAATTTCGGCGGGGTGTACAAGGCCGCGCTGCGCGAAGCGTTTCCCGAAGTGCGCGGGCGCCGCGACCGGCGCGCGCTCTACCGCCTGCTCAGCCCCGGCGCGGAGCAGGACCTGCAGGAGGCGATTCTCCGGGACCCGTCGATCCTCGGCCAGCGCCGGCCAGTCTGGCTGACCGCCTCGGACCATATCGACATGCTCGTGAAGGGCAGGATCGACCGCGCGCTGCCGCAGACCGAACGGCCGGTCAACGACAAGCAGATCGCCTGGATCGACAGGCTGGACGCCGCCGGTGCGTTGGAGCAGCGGTTCAACGTCCGGTTCTTTTCCGCCGGCGCCTCGCGCGAGCCCGAGCTCGCCGGGATCTGGGGCGCCGTGGTGGGCTCGTTCTTCACCATGGCGGTCACCTTGCTGCTGGC
>CAYFYS010000034.1:0-10561 GCA_964347365.1 uncultured Rhodospirillaceae bacterium
CTGCGCTAATCCTTGCGGAACTTCGCCCTGCGCTTCTGCAGGAAGGCCTCCATTCCGGCCCTGGCGTCCTCGCTGGTCTGGGTCAGCGCCGAGGCAACCGCCTCGGTGTAGAGGCCGCCGGTCATCGACATGTCTGCAATGCGTTCGATCCCCAGCATGATCACGTCGTTGACCAGAGGTGCATTGCTGGCCACCGTCTCCGCCAGAGCGAGGGCCTTGTCCAGCGCCTCGCCCGGACCCACCAGATAGTGTGACAGCCCCAGCGCCTGGCCTTCTGCGGCATCGAGCCGGCGGCCGGTGAGCATCATCTCCGTCGTTCGCCCGGCGCCGATGATGCGGGTCACCCGGACCGATGCGCCGCCGCCTACGAAGATGCCGCGTTGGCCCTCGGGCAGCTGGTAGATCGCTGAGGGTTCGGCCACGCGGACATGGGTGGCGACGGCGATCTCCAACCCGCCACCCATCACCGCACCATGCATGGCCGCGATCACCGGCAGCCCGCCGAACTGGATCATCTCCAACGTGCGGTGCCAGTAGCGCGAGGTGGCGAGCGCCTCGGCGACATCACGCTCCTTGTGCTCGGAGAGATCAAGCCCGGCACAGAAATGATCCCCCGCACCGGCGAGCACGACTGCACGCAAACCCTCGGGCGGGCTGAAGAAGAAGCGGTTGACATCTTCGATCATCGCCATGTGGACGGCGTTGCGCTTTTCCGCGCGGTCGAGCGTCAGCACCGCGATGCGCCCGTGCATCTCGCAGGCCAGAAACTCCGAATCGAACACTGCCACGCCGTTCTCCGCCCTTGCGCTGCCACCTCCAGCTATAAGGATGCGGGGTGTCGGTGTAAACTGACAGCCAGGCTGGACAGCGAGGAAGGACGGGCATGCGGATCGAGGGCGTGGCGGCGTTGGTGACCGGCGGCGCGTCGGGGCTGGGCGAGGCGACGGCCAGGCGGTTGGCCGACGCCGGTGCCCGGCTTGCGGTGATGGATCTCAACGCCGAGGGCGCCAGGGCGGCCGGCGATGCGTTGGGCGGGATCGGCGTTTGCTGTGACGTCACCTCACCCGAAGCCGTCGAGGCCGCCCTCGTGGAGATCGGCGATGCGGTGGGCACGCCGCGAATTCTCGTCAACTGCGCCGGAGTCGGCACGGCCGAACGCATCGTCGGCCGCGGCGGGCCGATGAGGCTGGAGCACTTCGCCCGGGTGATCGACGTCAACCTGGTCGGCACCTTCAACGTCATGCGCCTCGTCGCGGCGGGCATGGCGCTGGGCGAACCGCAGGAGTCCGGCGAACGCGGGGTGATCGTGAACACGTCCTCGGTCGCGGCCTTCGAAGGGCAGATCGGCCAGGCCGCCTATGCCGCGTCCAAAGGAGGGATTGCGGCGCTGACCCTGCCGGCGGCGCGGGAGTTTGCGCGTGCCGGTATCCGGGTGTGCACCGTCGCGCCCGGCATCCTGGAGACGCCGATGTTCGACGGCGTGCCGGAGGCTGCGCGCGAGGCGCTGCTTTCGATCACCCAGTTTCCGCCGCGCCTGGGTGCGCCCGAGGAGTTCGCCCAGCTCGTCCAGCACATCGTCGAGAACACGCTGCTGAACGGCGAGACCATCCGGCTTGACGGTGCCGTCCGTCTGCCGCCGCGTTAGGCAAGGCCTCAGTGCCGACATGGGAGAGTAGGGACATGAGCGGGATATCCGGAAAGGCCCGTGCAATGGGCATCAACCACGTCGTGCTGGAGGTCGGCGACCTCGACCAGGCGCTGGAATTCTACGGTGCCATCTTCGACTTCGAACTGCGCGGCAGGGGCAAGACCAACGCCTTCATCGACATGGGCGATCAGTTCCTGCAACTGACCGAGAACACCGAGCGCGTCCCCGACGGCAAACGCCATTTCGGTTTCGTCGTGGACGATCGCGGCCCCGTCCGCGCGGCGCTCGACGGGCTCGGCGTGCCGCTGATCGGAAACCGTCTCAACTTCCGCGACCCCTGGGGCAACCGCGTCGAGGTCGTCCCCTACGACGACATCCAGTTCACCAAGGCCGATCACGTGCTGAAGGGCATGGGGCTGGACGGTCTGCAAAAGACGCCCGAGGCTCTTGAGCAGTTGGAGAGCAAGGGCATGGCGCCGGGCTGACGGTCTGCATTTCTCAGGACTATCATGGGGTTGGATTCCAGGACATCGGACCGGGAGAAACGACCATGGGCGTGAAGACACCGGCGGAGATGCCGCAGACGTTCGGCAGGCTCTTCAACGAAGGCGACATTGACGGCCTGCTGGCGCTCTATACCGAAGGCGCGATGCTGACGATCGACGGCGAGGCCCGGGCCGTCGGCAAGGCGGCGGTCCGCGAGATGATGGCGCCGATGCTCGACGGATCGGTGACCATCGCCACGACGTGCGGGGCGAGCCATGAGAGCGGCGATACCGCGCTGGTCCGCACCGATTGGGTGCTCACCGCGCCGGACGGCTCGGTCGCCATGTCCGGCTCCTCGGCCGAGGTACTGACCAGGGAACCCGACGGGCTGTGGCGCTTCGTCATTGACGATGCGACCTTCTCCAGCCGACCGGCCAAATCCTGAGACCGCAGCCGGGCGATGGCCGGCCGCAAGCCGGGGCCGAACGGGGAGGGCAGAATGAACGACGAAGCGTTGATGCGGCGCGCTTTTGATGTCGCGAAACGGGCTGTGGAGAACGGCAATCCGCCTTTCGGCTCGGTGCTGGTCGATCCCGGCGGCAACATCGTCATGGAGGGCGAGAACACGGTCGTCACCGACAGCGATTGCACCGGCCACGCCGAGGCCAACCTGGTGCGCGAGGCAAGCCGTACCTACGGCGTCGGGGTTTTGGACGGCTACACGCTGGTGACGAGCTGCGAGCCCTGCGCCATGTGTGCTGCCGCGACGTTCTGGGCGGGGATCTCTCGGCTGGTCTACGGCCTGTCGCATGCGCGTCTTCTCACCGTGCGCAAGGCCGGCCCGCCGATGCTCGCACTCGGCTGCCGCGATGTCCTGGCCCGCGGCGAGCGGGAGGTCGCGGTCATCGGCCCCATGCTGGAGAATGAAGGCGCTGCACTGTTCGCCAACTACTCACCTGAGTCTAAAGTACGTGGCATAAGTTTTGGTTGACGCGCAGGCAGAAGCGTTTTGGCGGCGGCGAGGATGCCATCGGCGGATTTTGTCCATTTGAAGGGCTTGGGATCCCTGTTGTGCGTGTCGATGAAGGCGCGGATGTCGGTTTCGAGTTGGCGGGTCGAGCGCTGCGCGCCGCGCTGCAACTGCTTGCGTGTCAACTCGGCGAACCGGCGTTCGACCTGATCGATCCATGAGGCCGAGGTCGGCGTGCAGTGGACATGCCAGTGCGCACGCCGCGCCAGCCATGCCTTCACCGTTGCGGTCTTGTGGGTGGCGTAGCTGTCCATGACGATGTGGATGTCGAGGTCGCCGGGGACGGCGTGGTCGATCTCCTTGCAGGAAGTCGAGGAACTTCCTCGCCCTATGGCGGCGATAGCACTTGCCGATGACGGCGCCGGTGGCAACGTCGAGGGCGGCGAACCTGACCTTCCAGAAACGACCGCTCCTCATCGCTCAGGACCAGGACCGCCAGCGGACGGCCAGTACCGCGTGCCATCGGGATCCTCTCCAGTATCCGGCTCGGGCGGGCAATATAAGATGCTGCGTACTTCAGCGCCAGATGACTAGGGTGGCGCGTTTACCGGGTCTCCCTGCCTTCCAGCAGGTAGCCGAACTTCTCCCGGGCCTTGCGCACGACCTCCCGGGAGGGGGCGTTGACCATCGGAAAGTCGTCCTTCCAATGGAACGGGCGGCAGGCGTCGATGATCGCGCGGCTGTTGGTCATGTTGCCGGCCGATTTTTCCCAAGGCGGAATGCGCGGGTCGAGCGGCGTGGACCAGGCATCCCTGATGATGTCGATCGAGGTCGCCGGATCAGAGCGGGTGATCATCGCCCAGGTCAGCTCGTCCAGGTTGGAGATATCGACATCCTCGTCGGTGACGATCACGTACTTTCCGGCATACGCACCGACATGGCACATCGCTGCGCAATGGCCGGCCTGCTTGGCGTGGCCGGGATAGCGCTGCCTGATGGAGACCGCTAGCAGCATGCGCGAGTTGCCGACCTCGTGCGCCCAGGCCGAGACCATGTCGGGTACGCCTGCCTTCTCGATCGCATCGCGCAGCATCGCCGATCGGGTGACCGCGCGGTAGCGACACATTTCATCCGGCGGCCGCTGGGGCGGACATCCAAGCAGGATCGGGTCATTGCGATGATAGATCGCGCTGAGGTGCATGACCGGCTCCGCGCGCATGTCCGATCCGTAATAGCCGGTCCACTCGCCGAACGGCCCTTCGGGGCGGCGTTCCACGGGATCGACGAAACCTTCGAGCACGATCTCCGCATCGGCAGGGAAGGGAATGCCCGTATGGCGGCCCTTGATGACCTTGAGTGCCTCACCGCGCATGGCCCCGACGACGTCGTATTCGCAAACGCCCGGTGGCATCTCGGTGCAGGCGGTCAGGAACGTCATCGGATCGCCGCCGACCACGATCACCGTGGGCATCTTCTCGCCGCGCGCGATGTACTTATCGCGGTGGACCCGGCCGTGCTTGCCCGGAGAGATGTAGAAGCCGACGGTCCGTGCGTCCTGGATCATGACCCGGTAGGTGCCGAGATTCATCCAGCCCGTGTCGGGATCCACGGTAACGTCGTAGGAGCCGGTGCCGATATAGCGCCCACCGTCATCGGGATGCCACAGCGGGACAGGGAATTTCGTGACATCGACGGCATCGCCTTCCAGGACGTTCTGGGTCACCGGCCCGTCGACGACAATCCGATGAGGGATCGGCTGCAGCGCTTTGAGCTGGGCGGCATAATAGGCTTCCGACAGCTCGATCTTGCCGAGGTCCGTCGGAAAGCCGAGGGTCATGTTCTTACGCTTGCCGCCGAAGAAGTTGACCAGGATGCGGTAGCCCGGCGCATGGCCTGCGATCTCGTCGAAGACGATGCAGTCCGCGTCATCGGAATGCATGACGAGCTCGGCTGCCATGCCGATTTCTTCGCTCTTTTCCAAACCTTTGAGGACCGTGACTTCGCCCAGTCGCTCGGCCTCGGCCAACCATTCGCGCAGATCGCGGTAGGGTAGGACAGCGCGGACGTTGCCGCCGGGCCCTGTCACCTGCTCCAGGGCTTGCGTTTCTTCGCGCAGGCTCCCGACCATTGCCATGCTCCAGATTCCTGGGGGCTGCTCGACCGTTTATAGGCCGAGGTCGATCCCGCGACAATCCAGCGGGCTACCCATGTTGCCGTTCACGTAGAGATCGAGATATCCAGGCCGATATCGGCCGCGGGCGCGGACTGGGTCATGCGTCCGACAGAGATGAAGTCGACCCCGCTTTCCGCCTTCTCGCGGATGGTCTCCAGCGTTATTCCGCCTGAGGCCTCGCATTCCGCGCGCCCGGCGACGATCCGGACTGCCTTGCGCATCATCTCGGCGTCCATGTTGTCGAGCAGGATCACATCGGCGCCCGCCGCGGCCGATTCCGCAACCTGTTCGAGCGTGTCGCACTCGATTTCGATCTTGGTCAGGGACGGCGTCAACGCCTTGGCCTGCGCCACCGCCCGGGCGATCGAGCCGCATACCGCGATGTGGTTGTCCTTGAGCAGCAGCCCGTCGTCGAGCCGGATCCGGTGGTTGCGCGCACCACCGACGCATGATGCGTATTTCGACAGCGCCCGGAAACCCGGGATGGTCTTGCGGGTGTCGATCAGGGTCGCCCCGGTCCCTTCGACGAGCCGGGCGTATTTCGCCGTCAGCGTGGCGATGCCGCTCAGCAATTGAAGAACGTTCAACGCCGTGCGCTCGGCCGTCAGGAGACCGCGCGCCGGTCCTTCGATGCGGGCGAGCGCAGTGCCCGGTACGGCCCGTGTCCCGTCCGGCGTCAATATCTCGGCGTGGCATTCCGGTACGTGGTGGCGAAAGATCTCCAGCGCCAGATCGATGCCGCAGACCACCACCTCGTCGCGGGTGTTCATCACGAACCGCGCTCCGGCGTCGATCGGGATCAGGAAATCCGTCGTGATGTCGCCGCGCCCGATATCTTCGGCGAGCCATTGGGCGATCAGGCGCCGGCGCTCCTCGACCGGGGGCAGTAGCGCCCGCATGTCGAGGTTGTCCGGTCGTGCGGTCATCGGTCGTTCCCGGCGTTTGAAACCGCGGGCTCAGCGCGGGAGCCGCACCTGTTCGAGGATGGCAGCGATGGCCGGATCGCCCTTGCCGGTGGGATCCACCCGCTTGAAACGCGCGCGTTCGGCCGCCCGCCAGGTCGGCGGCTTGGTAGCATCGATCGCCATTTTCCCGCCCACTCTCATGACGGTGTATTCGTCGCCGATCTCCGGGATGGAGATGTCCAGCGGGTGCAGCCTCGAGCCCGGCATGATGTGGACCTGATCGGCCGGGTTGGTGCGGCATGCGATCGCCCAGAGCACGTCCTCGGCGTTGTAGATGTCGACATCCTCATCGACGGCGATCGCTACCTTGACGTGGAGGTTGGGTCCGCTGAGCGCCGACATGAGGACGTCGCGCGCCTGGCCGTCCCACTTCGCTTCCATCTGGACGATCATCATGAACTGGGATGCCCAGGGCGGCACGAAGACGTCCTTGATGTTGGTGTTGCCGTGGGTGTCGCGCAGCCGGTTGTAGTAGGTCGCCTCCATCGGCAGGGTGATCAGCGGCTGGTGGTCGGTAAACCATGTGGCCTGCATGTGGCGGAAGATCGCGTCCTTGCGATGCGTCACCCCGGTGATCTGGAAGACCGGCGCCGGTCCTTCGGCGCCCGAGCCGAACGTGGTGAACTCGCCGAACGGGCCTTCCGGGATGCGATCGCGGGGATGGACCAGCCCCTCGATCACCACCTCGGCATGGGCCGGGACCTCGAGATCGATCGTCTCGCAGCGCACCATCTCGATGTCCTCGCCGAGGACGCCGGCGCCATATTCGAGCTCGTCGAAGTCTTCGTGCCGGCCCGACCAGTTGGACATGATCTCATAGACCGGGTGCAGCCCGATGGCGAAGGCCATCGGCATCGGCCGGTCCTCGGCGGCATATTTCAGGTAGTGGGCGTAGTTGTGCCGGGCGGCCATCCAGAAGGTTGCCTTGCGCGGGTCGTCGGTGAGCATCATCCGGATGATGGATTCATTGCGGATGCCGGTTTCGGGATCCTTGGTGATCGTGATGCCCGAACCCAGATAGCGCCCGCCATCGCCCACCGAATGCTGCGGGATGGGCAGCTTGTGGAGGTCGACATCGGCCCCCAGCATCCTGGTCTCCTTGACCGGGCCGTCCTGGACCATCACCGATTTGCCACGCTTGGCCGCCATCCGTCCGGCGAGATGGGGGCAAACCTCCTTGACGTCCTCCAGGCCGAGCGCGGCGGCCTGGCCCGTCCGGTCCTTGATCAGGATGTCGGTCAGCCGCCAGCCCGGATAGCCGGTCAGGTTGTGGAACATCAACGGGCCGCGGCTCTCCGAACACAGATAGCCGATCTGGTTCTCCGGGCAGACGGGATCGTGGATGTGCAGCATTCGGTTGTCGATCGATTCGAGAAAACTCCTCAGCGTGTGCGGCATGCCCGTCTCCGGAAATTGTTCGCTTGCCAAGGTTTGGACAAATTCCACGGGCGTCGTCAATACACACGATCGGCGTTTTCGCCTATAGTCCGGCCGGAAAATCGGGCGGGACGGCGAAGGACCGACAACCATGGCGACGAAGGTGGAGGCCGACGGCGGGCACGCCCCGCGCAAATGGGCCAGGTTCGATTGGCAGGATCCGCTTCTGCTGGAAGGCCAGCTCGACGAGGGCGAGCGGCTGGTGCGCGACACCGCCCGTCAATACGCCCACGAGAAACTGCTGCCGCGGATCGTGGCGGCCTATAACGAGGAGAGCTTCGACCGCGAGATCATCAACGAGCTCGGCGCGCTCGGCTTTCTGGGTTCGACGATCCACGGCTATGGCTGCGCGGGCGCCAGCTATGTCTGCTACGGGCTGATCGCACGCGAGATCGAAGCCGTCGATTCTTCCTACCGCTCGACGCTGTCGGTGCAGTCCTCTCTGGTGATGTGGCCGATCTATAATTTCGGCACCGAAGCGCAGCGTCAGAAATACCTGCCCAGACTCGCCAGCGGCGAATGGGCCGGTGCCTTCGGGCTGACCGAGCCCGACCACGGCTCCGATCCCGGCGGCATGAGAACCCGCGCCCGGTCGGTCGACGGCGGATATGTGCTCAAGGGCACCAAGATGTGGATATCCAATGCGCCGATCGCCGATGTTTTCGTCGTCTGGGCGAAGAACGACGAGGAGGTGATCAACGGTTTCATCCTGGAACGCGGCATGGAGGGGCTGAGCACGCCCAAGCTCACCGGGAAGCTGTCTCTGCGCGCTTCGCTCACCGGCGAGATCGTGATGGAGGATGTTTTCGTACCTGCGGAGAACAGGCTGCCGCACGCCAAAGGGCTCGGCGGGCCGTTCGGCTGCCTTAACAACGCGCGCTACGGCATCGCCTGGGGCGCGCTGGGCGCGGCGGAGTTCTGCTGGCACGCCGCGCGCCGCTACACCTTGGAGCGCACCCAGTTCGACCGTCCACTGGCCGCCAACCAGCTCGTGCAGAAAAAACTTGCCGACATGCAGACCGAAATCGCCATCGGGCTGCAGGCCTGTCTCCAGCTCGGCCGGATGATGGACGACGGCACGTGCGCGCCGGAGTCGATCTCCATGCTCAAGCGCAACTCGACCGGCAAGGCGCGCGACATGATTCGCGAGGCGCGCGACATGCACGGAGGCAACGGGATCATGGATGAGTACCACGTGATGCGCCATCTGATGAACATGGAGACGATCATCACCTACGAGGGTACCCACGACATCCACGCCCTGATCCTGGGACGCGCGCAGACCGGCATCCAGGCGTTCATGTAACCCATGTCCGGACCGCTGTCGGGGCTGCGGGTCCTCGATTTCAGCCGGATCCTCGCTGGACCTTGGGCCGGCCAGACGATGGCCGATCTCGGCGCCGAGGTGATCAAGATCGAACGCCCCGGCACTGGCGACGACACGCGCAGCTGGGGGCCGCCGTTCGTACCCGGCCGTGAGGGCGACCAGACCGCGGACGCGGCCTATTTCCACTGCGCCAACCGCGGCAAGAAATCGAGTACGATCGATCTGGCCAAGCCCGAGGGACCGCGCCTCGCCCGCGATCTGGCCAGGAAATCCGACATCCTGGTGGAAAACTACAAGGTCGGCGCGCTCGCCCGCTACGGGCTCGCCTACGACGATCTCAGAACCGTCAATCCGGGGCTGATCTACTGTTCGATCACTGGTTTCGGTCAGACCGGACCCTATGCCGAACGTGCCGGGTACGATGTCATGATCCAGGCGATGGGCGGGTTCATGTCGATCACCGGCGAACGCGACGCCTTGCCCGGCGGCGGCCCGCAGAAGATCGGCGTGGCGCTGTCGGACGTCCTGACCGGGCTGTACACCACCGTCGCGGCGCTGGCGGCGGTGCGCGCGCGCGATCAGACGGGCCGGGGCCGCCATGTCGACATGGCGCTGTTCGACGTCACCGTGGCCGCAACTGCCAACCAGGCCATGAACTTCCTGGTGAGTGGCACCGCACCCGGGCGGATGGGCAACGCGCACCCGAACATAGTGCCTTACCAGTCGTTCAAGACTGCCGATGATCACCTGGTCGTTGCGGTCGGCAACGATGCCCAGTTCCGTCGGTTCTGTCGCGCGGGTGGCCGACCGGATCTGGCCGAGGATCCGCGCTATGCCGACAACGCCGGCCGTGTTGCGCATCGCGAGGCGCTGGTCGCGGAGATCGCGGAGATGATGGCGACCAGAACGCGCGCGGCATGGCTTGCCGAGCTGGAATCGGTCGGCGTGCCGTGCGGGCCGATCAACGACCTGGCCCAGGTCTTCGCCGATCCGCAGACGCAGCACCGTGGTCTGAGGATCGCGCTTCCCCATGCCGAAGCCGGCACGATGCCGGGCGTCGCCAACCCGATTCGTTATGTCGGCTATCCCCACGACTATCCCGGCGCCGCTCCGGTGCTGGGCGAGCATACCGAGGCGGTGCTTGCCGAGGTGCTGGGCCTTGGGAGCGACGAAATTGCCGCGCTGCGCGCCGCCGGCGCGATCTGAGCGGGCGTCCGAGGCGGCTCTATCGGATCGTTCGTATTGCGAACCGATGCGATTCCGAGCGCCGACCGACCGGGGTGCCGGAGCTCCTGGGGCAGGCGCTTCCGCAAGGTGGCGAACATGCGCTCGGACCGTCCCCTGGCCTCGGGTGCGCAGGCCGGGATCAGCGCGATACCCAGGTACTGAAGCGCGTGCAGCCGTGCGCGCTGCCGCCTGTTCGGGGCGTGCCATCAACCCATCCTTGTAAGGGGTTCGGTGGTCCCGCGCGGCGCCGTTTCCGGATACGGAAAGGGCGGGGCCGTCCGCCCCGCCCACGCCTCGCGAGCATGGCGTTTATCGCACCGATCGCGTC
>CAYFYS010000035.1:0-10323 GCA_964347365.1 uncultured Rhodospirillaceae bacterium
ACGGGTGGGTGCTGCGGAGCCCCCAGGCCCATGCGCGGCTGATCGCGAGCGACGCCTCGGCGGCGCTTGCCCTGGCCGGGGTCAAGGCGGTGGTTACCCGGGACGACTTTCCCGAGATGCCGGTGGAATACGCCGCGGCGGGCGAGCTGATCGTGAACTTCCGCGACGTGACCCGCAACATGATGGCGCGCGAGAAGGTGCTCTATGACGGCCATCCCGTGGCGGCGGTCGCGGCGACTTCGGATGCCATCGCGCGCAAGGCGCTCAAGCTGATCCGGGTCGATTACGAGGTGCTGCCGCACGTCATCGACGTCGTTGAGGCGATGCAGGACGATGCGCCGCTCCTGCACGAGGACCAGATCACCGCCGGGGTCGAGCCTGCGCCGGCGAAGCCGTCCAACATCGCCAAGCGCGTCCAGTTCGCGACCGGCGATATCGAGGCCGGGTTTGCCGAGGCTGACCTGGTCATCGAGCGCGAGTTCCACACCAAACCGGTGCATCAGGGCTATATCGAGCCCCAGGCCTCGATTGCCAACTACAGCGAGGACGGCCAGGTCGAGCTGTGGACGGCGACCCAGGGCCATTTCGTCATCCGCGCACAATGCGCGAAGCTGCTGCAGATGGACATCTCCAGGATCCGCGTCACGCCGACCGAGCTCGGCGGCGGGTTCGGCGGCAAGAACAACGTCTATCTCGAACCATTGGCCATCGCGCTGTCAAAGAAATCCAATCGGCCGGTCAAGATGGTGATGAGCCGCGAGGACGTCTTCCGCTCCACCGGACCGACATCGGGTGCGCATACCCGGATCAAGATGGGCTGCACCAGGGACGGCCGCATCACCGCAGCGGAGGCCCAGCTCGACTTCCAGGCCGGTGCCTTCGCCGGCTCCTCGGTGCCGATGGCCTCGATGTGCGCGTTCACCCGGTACGATCTGGAAAACGTCAAGGTCGTCGGCAACGACGTGACGGTCAACCGGCCCAAGGTCGCGGCCTATCGTGCACCGGGCGCGCCCATCGCCGTCTTCGGCGTGGAGAGCATCCTCGACGAGATGGCGCGCGAACTCGGCATCGATCCGATCGACATCCGGCTCAGGAACGCCGCCAAGGAGGGTACCAAGGCCTATTACGGCCCCACCCTTGGTCCGATCGGCTATATCGCGACGCTGGACAAGGCCAGGCAGCACCCGCAGCGCCAGATCCCGCTCGGCCCCAACCAGGGCCGCGGCGTCGCCACGGGGTTCTGGTTCAATATCGGCAACGAGACCACCGCGACGCTGAACGTCAGCGAGGACGGCACGGTCGCGCTGATGATGGGCACCGTCGATGTCGCAGGCGGCAGCCGGGCGGCGATGGCGATGATGGTGGCCGAGGAGCTCGGTATCGATGTCGACAAGGTCCGGGTGAGCATCGGCGACACCTCGGCGCTCGGCTTCAACTTCGTCACCGCCGGCAGCCGCGGGACCTTCGCTTCGGGTATGGCTGCGGTGATCGCCGCCCGCCAGGCGATCGACACCCTGCGCGCGCGCGCTGCCCGCATCTGGGAGGTGCCGGTCGAGGGCGTCGTGTGGGAGGACGGTCACGCGCGGCCGGCGAGCTCGAATGTCGGCGTGTTCGAGCCGATGTCGATCGGCGACATCGCACGGGTCGCCGGCAAGACCGGTGGGCCGATCGCCGGCCATGCCGAGATCAACGCGCAGGGCGCCGGGCCCGGCTTCGGCACCCATATCGTCGACGTCGAGGTCGACACCAGGACCGGGCTGGTCAGGATCCTGCGCTATGTCGTCATCCAGGACACCGGCAAGGCCATCCACCCGGCCTATGTCGAGGGCCAGTTCCAGGGCGGCGCGGTCCAGGGCATCGGCTGGGCGCTCAACGAGGAGTACGTCTACGACCGGGACGGACGGCTGGAGAACCCGGGCTTCCTCGACTACCGCGTGCCCGTGGCCTCCGATGTGCCCTTCATCGACACCGAGATCGTCGAAGTGCCCAACCCCAACCACCCCTACGGGGTGCGGGGCATCGGCGAGGTGCCGATCATCCCGCCGTTGGCGGCGATCTCGAATGCGATCTACGACGCGGTCGGCATTCGGCTGCGCGAACAGCCGATGTCCCCGCCCAAGGTGCTCGCGGCGCTCCGCGCCAACGGTGGCCGGTAGCGCGCCGGGCCGGGGGGAGGGCAGGGGTGCTGGGAAACGCTACCCCGCCCGGCGGGGTTTCCTCACACCGCCAGCGGGACCAGATCCAGGCCGCGATGGGTGGCGTCCGTGGTGCCGGTGTCGGGGAAGAAGCGGTTCTGGTTGTAACCGCCGGGGCGGTCGCTGCGCACGGTGATGGCGACCGAGCGTTCGGATGCGCCCCATTCCGAATGCGGTATCCAGGGCGCGATGACATCGACATGACCGGTCGGCGCGTCATGGCGGTCGATCAGCGCCAGCGTCGCCCTGCCCGGGGTCTTGCCGTCATCGGTTCGCGCATAGACATGGGTGATTTCTGCCCCGTCGAGCACGCCGTAGACGGTCCAGCTGTGGGCATGGTCGTGGATGAAGGCCCTGTGGTCCGGCTCGCGTACCAGCGCGCCGACGAAGAAGCCGCGCGTGGCGTCGTGGTGAAGGACGTATTCGCGGCCCTTCTTTGCCTCCCAGCTCCGCGAGGCCTCGCGCATCAACCGGTCGGCGACCAGCGGCCGGAGCAGGCCCTTCACGCCGTGCCAGCGGTCGCGTTCGGACAGATCGGCGGTGAGATGGGCGCACATGCCGTCGATGAAGCGGGCAAAGGCCGGGGTCGAATAGCTTGCCATTGCGGGTCTCCCGTCGGGCGGACGATGCGCTACACTAGGGGGTTGGTCGGCTCGAGGCCGAAGGCGACCTGGCCGTAGATCGGCCCGGAGATGTCCCAGCTGTTGATGTGATGGGCGCCGATCGCGTGGATGTCGGCATGCATCCGGCGCATGGCGTTGCCGTCGAACAGACCGCTCGCGCCGACGGCCTGGAACAGCCGGTCGGCTGCGCGCATGCACAGCACCGCCGTGTAGGCCATGTCGCGCCGGTTGCGGGCGCGCTGATCGAGGTCGAGACGGCCGGCCTGGAGCATGCTGGTCATCGTCTCCTGCGTTGCGCGCCGCAGCAGCAGGCGCGCGCAGTCGCGCTCGGCGCTCGATTCCGCCAGCCGGAGTTGCATCGTGGTCAGCTCGGCGTGGCGGAAGCCACGGGTCGCGCGTTCCCGCGTTCGCTGGGTAAAGTCGTGGATCATCGCATCCAGGATCCCGATCGTCGGTGCTGCGAGCGAGAACGGAACCGTGGCGATGCGCGGCAGGCGGTAGATCGGTCCGGGATTGATCCGCCCGCCCGGCCCGGTGCCGGCGTTGAACAGCGCCAGCGGCTGGACGCGGTGATCGGGCACGAACGCGGCCTCGACTGCGACGTCCTTGCTGCCGGTGCCGACCAGCCCGGATACGAACCAAGTATCGACGATCTCGTAATCCGCGCGTGGCAGCAGGAAATAGGCCGGGCTCGGCGCCGCCCCTTCGCCGTCGGGGGGCATCTCGCTTTGGACGAACAGCCAGGCGGCGTGATCGCAGCCGCTGGAGAACTGCCAGCGGCCGGACAGGCGGAAACCCCCGGCGATGCGTTCGGCGCGGCCGGCGGGCATCAGGCCGGAGCAGATCAGCGCCTCGGGGTCTTTGGCCCAGATATCGTCCTGGGCCTCTTCCGGCATCATCCCCATGGTGATTGCGTGGTCGCAGAAGATGCCGAACACCCAGGCCGTCGCGCCGCAGCCGCGCCCCAGCAGGGCGATGATTTCGATCACCGCATCGAGGTCGAGCTCGAACCCGCCATAGCGGGCCGGGCGAGCAGCCTTCAGCAGATCGGCCCGGATCAGATCCGCGATCGACCGGTCGGGGATGCGGCGCAGTCCCTCGGTCTCGACCGCGCGCTCGCGCAGTGCCGGCACCAGCGCCTCCGCGCGCTGCAGCAGCACGCGTGCGAGCGCTTCCTTGTCGGAGACGGAGACGGTGTCCATGAGCGGTCTCCTGCGTTCGGGCGGGACCGCGCGCGGCGGCCCCGACCCGGCAGGGTGGTCGATCGACCATAACACGATTGCGCTGCGCCGGGATGCCGGCGACCGCACGCCATTGCCGCGCGCGCGGTTTGCGCTACGCTGGCGGGCGATGAGACCGAGCGCAACACGACCATGCGACGGGAGTCGCCCGATGAATCCGACCGCTTCCGCACAACCGATCGCACCGGTCAGCCTCGGCAACGGGCGGATCCTCTACGCGCCCGGGGTGCGGGCCGGCCATTGGGTGTTCGCCAGCGGGCACATGGCGCAGGACTACGGCGCTGGCATCGCGACCGACGTGCTGCGGCCGCGCAGCCCCAACGCCAAGGGTCCAAAACGCGCGCGCGAGGCCGCACGGGTCTTCGACAATGTCGGGGCCGTACTCGCCGCCGCCGGCACCGGTCTGGAGCGCATCGTGCGGACCGACCAGTACTACACCACCGTCGCCATGGTACCGCCGTTTCAGGCCGAACGGCGCAAACGCTTGGGTCGGCTGATCCCGCCCAGCACCTCGATCGTCCAGGCCGGGCTGCTGCTGCCTGGCGCCGAGCTCGACTGGCAGGTGATCGCGGTCGCGCCGGGCGGTCCGGCGATCGAACACATCGACGACGAGACACTCCGGGCGCGGCCGACCTCGGGCTATTCGCCGGCGCTGACGGTGGACGACTTCGTTTTCGTGCCCGGCAACACCGCCTTGGCCCAGGGCGACGAACCGCGCCGCGACGGCGTCGCGCTGGCCGCCTTGATCGAACCCGGTTTGCAATGGGGCGGCGAGCCGATCCGGCGTGAGACCGCGTTCATCATCACCGAACGCCTGCTGCCGTCGCTCGCGCTGGCGGGGGTCGGCCCGCACGACGTGGTCAAAGCGCAGATCTACCTGACCGAACCGGAGGCGTGCGCGGTGGCCGCCGAGGTCTGGCACAGCCATTTCGGCGCGGCTGGCGCCGCCCTGTCGGTGATTCCCTGCGCGCGGCGCGGCCTAGTTTCTCTCGGCGGCAAGGTCGAGATCAACGTGTTGGCCCACAGGGGCGGTGCGGCGGCGAAGACCGCCGTCGAGGCTGGCGTCGCCACGTCCTTCGAAGGCCAGCCCCAGGCGGTCCGCGCAGGGGATCTGTTGTTCCTGTCCGCCCTGCTCGCGGTGGACGAAGACGGGCTCCTGCCCGAGACGGCGTTCGATCCGCGCCAGCCCCATCTGACCGATACTGCCGAGGCCCAGGCGGAAGCGATCCTGGATGCGGCGGACCGGCTGTGCGCGGCCGCGGGCGCCTCGCTCGCCAATGTGGTGCGTGCCCAGCACTTCCACATCGATCTCGGCGACTTCCGTGCCGTGCACCGCGCCTGGCAGCGTCGCCTGTCGGGCCGCCCGATCCCGTACTCCGCCGTTGCGGTGCCGGGCCCGCTGCCGGTTCCCGGATGCACCGTGATGATGGACCTGTGGATCCACGTGCCCGGGTGACGGCTGTGCGCGGCCGGTCACGTCGACGTGGAACCCGAACCAACAGGGAGTTTCGCCATGCGTCTTGCCGTGCCGGATATGATCTCGAACTCCTACTTCCCCGCGATCTCGGCGGTCGAGCTCGGTGACTTCGCCGACCAGGGCTTGGAGATGAGCCATGAGCTGATCTTCCCCGTCGACAGGTGTTACGAGGCGCTGCGCGATTCCGAGGTCGACTTCGTCGGCGGGTCGGCGCATGCCACGCTGTCGGCGTTCCCCGCCTGGCGGGGTGCGAAGCTGGTATGCGCGCTGTCGCAAGGCATGTACTGGTTCCTGGTCATGCGCGCCGATCTCGATGTCCGACGCGGCGACGTTGCGGCGGTCAAGGGCAGGCATATCGGCGCCGCACCCTGGGTCGCGTACGGCTTGCAGCGCATGCTGAAGGCGGCCGGCATCGACCCGGAGGCGGACGGGGTCGACATCCGCCCGATCCCCGGCGCGGCGGAGCCGGGGGTAAGCTTCGGCGTCACCGCGGCAAGAGCGCTCGAGGACGGCAGGCTCGACGGGTTCTGGGCCAACGGGATGGGCGCGGAGATCGCCGTCACCCGCGGTGTCGGAACGGTGGTGATCGACGTGCGCCGCGGCGACGGTCCGGCTCAGGCGTTCAACTACACCCAGCCGGTCCTGGTCGCGACCGACAGGATGATCGCGGAACGGCCGGAGACCGTGGCCGGTGCGGTGCGCGCGATCGTCGCCACGCAGAACCGGCTCAAGGCCGATGTGGGCCTTGCCACCGGAATCGGCGAAAAACTGTTCTCGCCCGACGAGGCCGCTTTGATCGCCGGCGTGGTCGCACGCGATCTGCCCTACTACAGCGCCGGGATCACCGAGACGTTCGTTGCCGGCATGAACGCCTTCGCCGGAGAAATGGGTTTCCTCGACCGCGCGGTGGCCTATGACGACGTCGTCGCGCCCGCGTTCCGTCATCTCTGGCAGGACGACAGCCCGCCCGGGTAACCGCGCGGGCGGGCTGTCCGTTCCGCCGCCGCGCCGCTATTGCAGCTTGTAGCCGATTTCGTAGTGCAAATTGATGCCGTCCCAGAACAGGTATTTCATCCGGGCGCCGTCGCGGGCGTAGCGCAGCGCCATGGCCTGCTTCTCGGGCGTGTCGCAGTGCTTGACCAGGATCTCGAAGGCGCGTCCGCCGTGCTCGATGTCGGCTTCGGCGTGCAGCCACCAGTATTCGAGATCGTGCTCGGAGAATTCGTAGATACCGCGCAGCGCCGGCAGCACCTTGGAGAACAGCCGCGGCTCCTGCGCCTCGCTGGCGATGTGGACGCCCGCGACGCCGGCGATCCACGGCTCCCGGGCGGTCAGGTTGAGCTCCCAGTCGAGCCATGACTCCGTAGTAGGCAGGCCGCGTCCGGCCGCGAGCTCCGCGCGGCTCATCCCGCAGGCCTCGCAGAATCGCAGCAGCAGCTCGACCTGGGGGTTCGCCGGGTCGGTTTCCTCGGCGTAGTTCTCCATCTCCATCGCCACCACGTCGTCGGGCGCCTTTGCGCAGATGTTGAACAGGGCCGTGGGCAGGAGGTTGCTGATCCAGTACCAATGCTCGCGGATGGCGCCGGCGATGGTCTCGCGCTTGATCTCCCCCGCCGCCCACTTGTCGATCAGCGGGTGGTTGGCCTGGTGGCGTTCCTCGACCGCCGCCTGTAGCGCGCTGCGGAAAGATGACGTCGTCATTGCGGCAGCTCCTCGGTTATGAGCCCATCAGGCTCGGCAGGAACAGCACCACGTCGGGGACCGCGATCAGGAGCGCCAGCAGGACGAAGGCGCAGCCGATATAGGGCAGACCCGCATAGACCACCTGCGAGAACGTCGTGCCCGGTGGGGCGACGCCCATCATCACGAACAGCAACAGCCCGAACGGCGGCGTGGTCGTGCTGATCTCCAGGGCGAGCACGATGATGATGCCGAACCAGACCGGATCGAACCCCAGCGAGATGGCCAGCGGCACGAAGATCGGGATGGTCAGCATCATCTGCGAGATCTGATCGACGAACATGCCCAGGAACAGGAGCACCGCGAACATGAACAGCAGCATGACCAGCTTGGGCAGCGCGAACCCGGTCACCCAATCGACAATGCCGGCGCTCGCGCCCGAGAAGGCCATGATCTGACTGAAGGTCGACGACGCCAACAGGATCATGAAGACCATCGTGGTCACCACGAGCGTGCCTTCGACCGACTTGCGCAGGACCTCCCAGGACAGGCAGCGAAAGGCCGCGGCGAGCACGATCACGCCCACCACGCCGAAGGCCGCCGACTCCGAGGGCGTCGCAACGCCGACCAGGATCAGACCGACGACGCAGAAGAACACCAGTCCGAGCGGCACGATGTTGAGAAGCGTCAACAGAACCTTGGTGCCGAAGCTCGTCGGTTCGACCGAATATTGCGGCGCCGCTGCGGGATCCAGCCTGACCTGGGCGAAAATCAGCACGGCATAGAGGCTCGCCAGGATCAGCCCCGGAAGAATGCCGCCGATCAGCAGGTGGCCGATGTCCACGGTGGTCAGCGCGCCCATCAGGCTGCCCAGCAGCACCACCAGTGCCGACGGCGGGATCAGGATCGCAAGACTGCCCGAGCCCAGGATCGGGCCCATCGACATGTGCTTCTTGTATCCCCGGCGCGTCATCTCCGGGACCATCGAGGAGCCCATCATCGCCGTGGTGGAGATGCTCGAGCCCGACAGGGCGGCGAAGATCGTCCCGCCGGCCACCGCCATGTAGGACAGCCGGCCGGGCACTCGCCCGAACACCCTGTCGAGCGTGGAGAAGATCCGTTCGGCGATCCTGCAATGGAAGAACAGCTCGCCCATCAGGATGAACAGCGGCACCGGGATCAGGAGGAAATTCGATACCGATCTGGTGGCGTTGTTGATGATCTGCTCGACTCCGGCGATCCCGCCCATGAAGATCATCGCGCCGACGACGTTGGCGATCAGGAAGGCGAAGGCGACCGGAATGCTGAGCGCCATCAGCGCAACAACCAGGCCCAGCATCATGATGCCCGCGGTGTACCACTCCATTTCAGAGACCCTCGGCCCCGGCGCGATCCTCCGACAGCATCGAATCCGGTCCGAACAGGAACCGGGCGAACTCCACGGCAAGCAGGAAAAACGCCAGAGGCACCGGCGCGGTGACGATCCACCCGGGCATGGGGAAGGAGCGGATGTCCTCGAAGCCGCGCACATACTCCGAGATCACCACGGTGAGCGAGACATAGGCCAGCAGCAGGCAGATCGCGATGCCGGCGACATAGATCAGCCGTTCGACCCAGAGCCTGGGCCGCCCCGACAGACGTGCAACGAAGATGGTGATGAAGACGTGCGACTTGCGGCGCAGGACCCAGGGGGTTGCGTACAGCGTCGCGTGAAGGAGGCCGTATTCGGCCAGCGAGACCGTCCACAGCGGCGAGGGTATGCCAAGCGTACGGACGGTCACGTCATAGACGATCGCAAGGAAGATCGCGGTGAGCACGAGGCCGCCGAGCCCGGCAAGCCCCGTGACCACCGCATCATAGGCCCTTGTCAGGCCGCCCATGGCGCGCGTTCGGCAGCCCGCGATGCGGCCGCGATCACGGCCGGAAGAGCTTCGACTTGAAGTCCTCGATCATCGCCTGTGGGATCTTGTTCTTGGCAAGCGCCTGCCAGACGCCGATGTCGTAGGCCGCGTTTGCGTAGATCCTGGCCGCTTCGCCCTTCAGGTCGATGTCGACCATGCCGCGTTGCTTGAGCTTGACCTTCTCGTCCGCGCTCATTTTGGCGAACAGGCTGTGCGCCCAGATCTCGGACTCGACCGCAGCCCGGGTCATCGCCTGCTTGTGCGCCACGCTCAGGGCGTCCCACTTGCGCTTGTTGGAAGCAATGATGATGTCGCCTTGCCAATAGGCCGGCGTCAGGCGGTATTTGACGAACTTGTCCCAGCCGAAATTGGTTACGCCGGGGCCGATCCAGGCCATGCCGCTGACGATGCCGCGCTCGAGCCCGGAATACATCTCCGCAACATGCATCGGCACCGCGCTCGCGCCGAACCGCTTGAGGAACTCGCGGTAGATCGCAACACCACGGAGCTTCATCCCGGTGAAGTCCGGGGTCCCGTCGGCGGCGAATCTGGGCTTGTCGACGAGGTAGATGTAGAACGTATAGCCCGACCCGTAATAGCCCAGCAGCTCGGCGTTGAGGCGTTTTCGCACCGCCTGGTTCATCAGCGCCAGGCCGCCGGTGGTACGGACCTCCATGGCGTGCATGTTCGATCCGTTGAACGCCTGGATTTCCGGGATCTCGCCCAGGAAATACGACATCGGGCCGTAATAGACGTCCAGTACGCCGCGTGAGATGCCCTTCATCTGCTCGGCCACCGGGGTGACGTCCGGCCCGCCGATATAGCGGATCCTGATCTCGTTGTTGGAGTACTCGGCGGCACGTTTGGCGAAGTCGTGCAGCGGGGCGTTGAACGGGTGCTTGCGCGGGAAGGCGGTGATCGACTTCCAGTTCACATTCGCCGCGCCGGCCGGGAGGACCGTAAACGCGGCTGGCATTGCGGCCAGGGCGAGAGCGAGGATCGAGCCCCCCCAGACGTATTTCAGCGACCTCATCATTGCCTCCTTCGATGTGTGGAGCCTCACGCCTTGCGTGTTTCGGTTTGTTTGGCGACAGTGGTCAAACCCCGTCGGGATCTTCGAGACACGGTCCAGACGTGTCAACCACGGCATACCCACATGGGCTGACCGACGCACGCGGGGCGGGGAAACTGGCGCGGGGACGTACG
>CAYFYS010000036.1:0-10316 GCA_964347365.1 uncultured Rhodospirillaceae bacterium
CGGCGGCCAGCGCGTCCGCCAGCACCAGATCGCGCGCCTCCGTCACCAGGTCCGAAAAATTCGTCAGCGCCACGAGTTGGCGATCGGTGAAGAGATCGGCGAAGGTCGTCAGCCCGTAGCCGTAGCACGTGCCACCGGTGAGCTTTCGGGGTACGTCACCTTCCGGCCGCCACCCCGGCGCCGCCTTGCGGGCCGCCGCCTCCATCGCCTCGGTCGGCTCCACATAAACCCGCCCGCGCGCGCCCTCGGCCACCACCGCCATCAGCCGGACGCCCATGCGCCCTTCCATGCCCTCGGCCTTGATGTAAGCGGGCGGGATCGCAGCACCGGTCAACAGACAGGCGAAGTTGGCCCCGCGCCCGCTCTTGGTCCCCGCCCGGGCCTTCGCGAGTTCCGCCGCGCCGATCCCGCCCGACTTGACGGTGAACCGGTACGCGCCGTTCTCGACGACCGGCTCGACCCAGGCCTCCCTGCCCTTCTTCGAGGACAATACGAAGGAGTTCACGAGCGGCACGTGCGCGCCCCTGGCCGCCGGGTTGGGGCTTGCGACCGTGCGCGCCCACAGCCAGGCGATCGCCGTGGCCTCGGACCCGTCGGGCAGGCGCGCCTTCGGATAGAGATGCCCGATGCGCTGCTTCGCCGCATCGCGCATCCACCTGCCGTAGTGGCGGACGTCCCGGGCGAGCCCGCCCGCGCCGCCGCCGGCCCAGTCACCACCGCCCAGCCCCGCCCGGGCCTGCGGGTTCACCGGCGGACGGCCGGCAAAGCGCGGCGGGATCTCGATCAGCGCCCGGGTGATCAGCACCGCCACCGGGTTCAGGTCCGAACCAAAGGCCCGCAAGCCCAGACGCTGCGCCTCCAGGGGGATCGACCCGCCGCCGCAGAACGGATCGACGACGGGCGGCGCTTTCTCCGCAAGGAACGCATCGACGTCTTCCCGGCCCTCCGGCGGGGCCGCCCCCGACCCCCTGGCGATGGACCGCGCGATCTCCCGCCGCGCCGCCCCGACGACCCGGCCGTTGTTCGTATTCTCCCAGCGCACCAGCTCTTCGAGGATCGCAAACAGGCGCCGGCGTTCGACGCCTTGCGCCGCCTCGTCGGGAAATTCCTCCGGCACCGAGGACGGATCGTCGACGGCCTGCGCGAACAGCACCGCCCGGCACGCCGCCAACGGCTTGCGCGACCACCACAGATGCAGCGTCGAGGGATGGCCGTGCCGGATCGACTTCTCCCGCGCCGAGGCCGCGTTGATCGCCCCCAACGGCAACGCCACCTCAATCAGCTTCTTCCGGCGGCGGCTCCCGTCAGTCATGGTTGGGCGTGCGGATCGGCATGGCGCGCGCCGCGCCAATCGGTGATCTGCCCGTCCTGGCGGTAGACCGGGCCGATGGGGACCTTGCCGTGACCGCCGGGGATGTCGAGCACGTAGGTCGGCAGGCACAGCCCCGACAGCGCGCCGCGCAAGGCGCGCATGAGCGCCTGGCCGCGCGCCACGGAAACCTGGAACCGGGCGGTCCCGGGCGCCAGATCGGGATGGTGGAGGTAATAGGGCCGCACGAAATGGCGCACCAGCTTGCGGAACAGCGCCGCCAGAACGGCGGCGTCATCGTTGACGCCGCGCAACAGGACGGTCTGGGACAGGAGCGGAAACCCGGCCCCGTGCAGCCGGGCGAGCGCCGCACAGGCCACCGGATCGAGCTCGTTGGCGTGGTTGCAGTGGACCGCGACATAGACGGGCTTGCCGCAGGTCAGGGCGGCGAGCAGCGCCGGGCCGATCCGGTCCGGATCGGCGACCGGCACGCGGGTGTGGACGCGCACCACCTCGACATGAGCGATGCCTGCGATCCGGCCGAGAATGGCGCCAAGCCGGCGCGGGGCAAGCGCCAGCGGATCGCCGCCGGTCAGGATGACCTCCCGGACCGCCGGGCGCGCGCCGATATAGTCGATGGAAGCTGCGAGCGCGGCCTCGTCCAGCACCCCGCCCTGTCCGACCACCGCGCGCCGGAAACAGAACCGGCAATAGACCGGGCAGATCGCCGCCGGCATCAGCAGCACCCGGTCGGGATAGCGATGGACGATGCCCGGCACCGGGGAATGCGCCGCATCGCCGATGGGATCGTCCCGCTCCTGCGGCGCGCGCGCGAGCTCCGCCGGGTCGGGCAGATATTGCAGCCCGATGGGGTCGTCCGCGCGCCCGGCATCGATCAGCCCCGCCACATGGGGCGTGACCGACAACGCATACCGGGAAGCCACCCGATCGGCATCGGCAACCGCTTCGGCGGCGATCAGACCCGCCTCGTGCAGCCCACCGCCGGTCGTCAGCACCATCCTGTCACCCCGCGCCGCAATCAGGCATCATCGCGACATGACCAGACGGGGAAAGCGCCATGGTTGAGCCGTGCTGGTGGGACAGAACCCGGTACGCCGCCAGACGGCCCAGGCTGATCGCGCGCGCGCGTGTCGTCACAGCGATTCGCCAGTTTTTCGCCGAGGCCGGGTTCGTCGAGGTCGAGACCCCGGCGCTCCAGGTCTCGCCGGGGCTGGAGCCGCATCTGGACGCCTTTGAAACCACTTTGCGCGAGCCGTTCCACGACGGCAGACAGCGGACGGTCTATCTGCACACCTCGCCCGAGTTCGCGATGAAGAAGCTGCTGGCGGCCGGCGAGCGGCGCATCTTCCAGATCGCGCGATGCTATCGCAACCAGGAGCGTTCGGCAACGCACCACCCGGAATTCACGATGCTGGAATGGTATCGCGCCGGGGCGGACTGCGGCGCGCTGATGACCGATTGCGAAGAGCTGCTCGCGCGCTGCGCGGTCACGCTGCGCCGGGGCGGCCGGACGGCGGATCCCGGCGCCCCGTGGACCCGGATCGCGGTCGCCGAGGCGTTCGAACGCCATGCCGGGATCGATCTGTTGGCGCTGATGGACGACGACGTCGCGCCCACCGCCGCCCCGCTGATCGCGGCGGCGCGCGCGATCGGCGTCTGGGCCAACGATAACGACCGCTGGGAGGATGCGTTCTTCCGCATCTTCCTTGCCGTCGTCGAGCCCGAACTCGGCATCGGCGCACCGACGATCCTTTACGACTACCCCGCCCCGATGGCCGCCTTGTCACGGCTGCATCCGGGCGGCAGGCTGGCCGAGCGGTTCGAGGTCTTCGCCTGCGGGCTGGAGCTCGCCAACGGCTACACCGAGCTGACCGATCCGGCCGAACAGCGCGCCCGGTTCACGCGCGACCGGGCCAGGCGCGCGGCGCATTTCGGCACGGCCTACCCGATCGATGAGGACTTCATGGCCGCGCTCGAGGCGGGGCTGCCGGATTGCGCCGGCATCGCGCTCGGCATCGACCGGCTGGTGATGCTGGCGACCGGGGCGGGCCATATCGAGGACGTGCTCTGGGCGCCGGTCGCCCCGGGCTGAGGCAGGGGCTCGCAACGGGGGACCGGATCGGCTTTGCCCTGCCGGGCCGGTCGGTGCATCCTGGACGCCCGTCGATCGCAGGAGACCTGGAAGACGATGCCGGACGATACGCCTGCGCGCGGCGCCTACGATCCGCGCACCCACGCCATGATGACCTTCCACGACCGCGTTCCGGCCTTTGGCGCGGGCACAGACAGCCCGCGCGCGCTGCTGGAGCGCTGCCTGGAGGCGATCGCTGCGCGCGAGGAGGCGATCATGGCCTGGGAGGTGATCGATGCGGACGCAGCGCGGGAAGCCGCCGATGAGTCAACCGCGCGCTATGGGGCCGGACGTCCGCTCTCGCCGGTCGACGGGCTGCCGATCGGGATCAAGGACCTGATCGAGACCGCCGACATGCCGACACAGTTCGGCAGCGTGCTCTATGCCGGGCACCGGCCGCTCCAGGATGCGGCCTGCGTGCATGCCCTGCGCAGCGGCGGGGCGGTGATCCTCGGCAAGACCGTGACCGTGACCTTCGGCGGCGGCGATGCGGCGCGCACGCGCAACCCGCACGATCTGCGCCGGACGCCGGGCGGCTCGTCCAGCGGGTCGGCCGCTGCGGTGGGCGCGGCCACCCTGCCGGCGGCGATCGGCACGCACGCGCGCGGATCGACCATTCGTCCGGCGAGCTTCTGCGGGACCTTCGCCCTCAAGCCGACCTTCGGGGCGATCAACCGCCAGGGCGTCTTCTCGGCCGCCCACAGCATGGACCATCTGGGCACCTTTGCCGGCTCCCTGTCCGATGTCTGGGTGATCGCCCGGCACATGGCGCGACTGGGCGGCGGGGACCCCGGCCACCCGGGGCTTTACGGCGGCGCGGCGGCCCCGGCGGCGCGCAAGCCCGCCCGGCTGGTGCGGCTGGACACCGCCGGATGGGCGCAGACCGGCACGTCCACCAGGGCGGCGTTCGAGGACGTGGTGGGGACGCTGGCCGCAGCGGGCGTTGCGATCCTCGGCCGCGCCGACGACCCGGCGATCGGGTCTTACGAGCGCGCGCTCGCCACGGTCCCGGATCTGTGGCGCAACCTCTACCGGTTCGAGATGCGCTGGCCGATGGCGCAGCTCCTGGCCCGGTATCCGGACGGGATCCCGCCACGGCTCAAGGCCGGTTTGGAGGAGGGCATCGGCATGACCCAGGAGACCTACCGCGACGCCCTGGTCAGACGGTCGTCTCTGCGCGCCCGCCACCGCGAACTCGCCAACCGGGTGGACGGGTTTTTGTGCCTGTCCTCGCCCGGCCCCGGCCCGGTCGGCACCGACCAGGGCAGCGCGGTCTATAACGAGGCCTCCTCGGTCCTGGGCGCGCCGGCGGTCTCGCTGCCGCTGCTGGCGGTCGAGGGCGCCCCCGTGGGCGTCCAGCTTCTCGGTCAGTTCGACGCCGATGAGGCGTTGACCGCCTGCGGCCTGTGGATCGCCCGGCACGTTCTGGGGCGCGCGGCCTGAACGCGCCCGATGCGCATGCATTCGTTCAGCGCAGAGGATTAAGCGCGCCCGAACGGCTAGACTCGGCCGGCGCAACGACGGAGGGTTCCATGACCGGCACGACGGCCATCCGCGCCCGCTGGGCGCTGATTTCGGCGGACGGCGGGCGGCGGATCGAGACCGACCGGTGGATCGTGGTGGAGGGCACCCGGATCGCTGCGATCGCCGATGCCCGGCCGGCCGGCGCGGATACGGTGATCGACCGGCCCGCCGCGCTGGTCGTGCCGGGGTTGATGAACATGCACAATCACGGGATCTCCGCGTTGCTGTTCCGCGGCATCGTCGAGGATCGGGCGACCGCATCCTGGGCCTCCGATACGGTCTATGGGCTGATCATGCCGCTCCAGGGGCTGGCGATGGAGGTGCTCGATGCCGATGAGCTGCGCGCGGTCACCGCGCTCGGCTTCCTGGCGCCGTTGAAGAGCGGGGCGACCACGGTGATGGACGTCTTCCGGCTCGACCAGGCGGTAAGCTTCGAGATCGCCGAGGAGATGGGGCTGCGGCTCTACGGCATGCCCTATCTCTTTTCGACCGAAGACATGGCCATCGGTGCGGACGGCAGGCCGGTCTATGCCGTGCGTCAGGGGGCCGGCGGCGACCTCGACCGCTGCCTTGCGCTGTTCGATGCCCATGACGGCGGCGCGGACGGCCGGATCAAGGTGGGGTTCGGGCCGCACGGCGTGGACAGCTGCGATCCCGATCTCCTGGCCGCGATCGGGCAGGCGGCGCGCGAACGCGGCGCCAAGGTGACCATCCACGTATCCCAGAGCGCGCCCGAGGGCGAGACCGTGCGTGCGCGCTACGGCCGTTCGCCGATCGAACATCTGGACCGTCTCGGCCTTTTGGGGCCCGACCTCGTGGCCGCGCACTGCGTCTATGCAAGCGATGACGAGCTTGCGCTGATGGCGCGCGCCGGGGCCGTGGCGGTGAACTGCCCGGCGTCGTTCGCGCGCGGTGCGGTCGCTGCGATCTGGCAACGCAGCACGGACATGGGCGTTGCCACCGCGATCGGTCTGGACGGCTATGCGATGGACATGGTGGGCGAGCTGCGCACGGCGGCGATCGTCTCCAAGCTCGCCACCGGGCTGTCGGAAAAGGCCGCCGCGCACGATTTGCTCGCGGCCGCGACCGCCGACAGCGCCGCCGCGCTCGGCCGGCCCGATCTCGGCCGGATCGCGCCGGGGGCGACGGCCGACCTGGTGGTGTTCGATCTGTCCGGCGCCCATCTGCAGCCGGTCAGCGATCCGGTCAAGACGCTGATCTGGCACGCCAACCCGGGCGATGTCGCCGCCGTGATGGTCAACGGCACCGTCGTGGTCCAGGACGGGCGGCACCTCCTGGTCGATGAGGACGCCATTGTTGAAGCCGGCGCCGCTTCGGTGCGCAAGGTCTGGGCCGAAGGGCTCCAGAGGGGTCTGATCGGGCGCGGGGAGATCCTTTAGCGCGGCCCTGCCCGGCCGGTCGCGCCGTGCCGGCGGCCGGTCAGCGCAGACCGTCCTCGCCCTTGGCCCCGGCCGCGGTCAGACCGCCGACGCGGGGGAAGGGACGGCCCGAATCGGTCACCGCGACCGCGACCAGGATCTCGTCGGCGCGCGGCGCGTCGGGCAGGCGTACCTCCATGCCGTCGAAATGGCTGCGGACATAGGCTGCGTCCTTGTGGCCGAGCGGGATGTCGATCGCGCTGCCGGGCCCGCCGAGCTTCTTGACCGAGGGCACCAGAGCTGCGCCCTTCTCCACGGCCCTGCGCAGCGGCGCACCGAGCCTCGGGTGCAGGATCGCCGCGGCGTGCTCCCATTCGCCGTTCTCGCCGACGATGGCGGCCTTGCCGAAGCTCTCCGCCTGATCGGGCCGGATGCCGAGCGCCTTGACGCACATCTGCCCCAGCATACCGCCCAGCTCGGCGCCGATCTCCATCAACGCATCGAGATCCTCGACATAGCGGCCGGCGAACGGGTTGTGGATCACCGCGACCGCGGCGGCCTTGCGCGTCGGCGGGCTGACCGGGCGGCCGAGATCGCTCCTGGTCTCCTCGACGATGACGCTGGTCTTGCGAATCTCCGCGCCCATCCCGGTGTCCGGCACCGTTTCGCCGCCTGCGAATATGCGCGCAAAACCCCCGTCGGGCAAGCCGGGTGTCCCCAAGGGACACCGCCCGGCCTGCGGGGTATCATGGAACCGCTGACGCGCCGAACCGCCCGAGACCGGCCCCGAACGGCGCAAGGACGGGGAGACGTGGTGTGGAGACGCTGATCCGGGGCTGCCGGGCGCTGCTGCGCAACGAGGCGGGGCTTGCGGTGCGCGAATGCGACATCGTCGTGCGCGCGGGCCGGATCTGCGCCGTAACCGATCCCGGCACGGCGGAAGCGTCCGCGACGGTCATTTCCGGGGCCGACCGGCTGGCCGTTCCGGGGTTCGTCAACGCCCACACCCATTCGCCATCGAACATGCTGCGCGGTACCGCCGACGGGATGGATCATGTCGGGTTCATGTGGATGAACCAGGCCGACAATTCCGGCCGCAGCGCCGAGGAGGTCGCGATCGCCGCCGCGCTCGGTGCGCTCGACATGCTGCGCTCGGGCATCACCTCGGCGATCGACCACTACCCGGAACAGAACTGCACGCCGGAAGCGGTGGCGCCGCTGGCGCGCGCCTATGCCGGGATCGGCATGCGGGCCGCGATCGCGCTGCGCGTCTTCGACATGGGCTACGACGACATCGACCCGGCGCGGTTCGACGGGCTGGATGCGGAAATCCCTGCGGACAACCCGCTCCGGCCGCTCCCTGCCGAGGAGATCGACGCGATGTGCCGGCAAGCCGTGGCACGCTGGCACGGGCATGGCGGGCTGATCTCGATCTTCCCCGGCCCGTCCAACCCGATCCGCTGTTCCGAGGAGCTGCTGGTGCGCTGCCACCGGATCGCCGTGGAGCACGATCTCGGCATTCATGCCCATCTCCTGGAGACCCGGATCCAGAAGAGCCTGGCCGAGGAGCGCTACGGCCGTTCGATGATCGCCCAGCTGGCAGCGCTCGGCATACTCGACCGGCGCTGGTCGTTCGCGCACACCGTCTGGGTCGATGACGACGACATCGCGCGCCTTGCCGGGCACCGCGCCGTGGTGGTCCACAACCCGCACTCGAACGCGAAGATCGGCGCCGGCGTCGCGCCGCTGGCCAGAATGCTCAAGGCCGGGGTGCCGGTTGCGCTCGGCACCGACGGAGCCAGCACCAACGACACCTTGAACCTGCACGAAGCGATGACGCTGGCCTGTCTGCTGCCGCGCATCACCGGCACCGACCGGGCCGACTGGCCGGGCCCGGCGGCGGCTGTCGGGCTGGCGACGACCGGCGGGGCGGCGGCGCTGAACATGGCGGGCTCGCTGGGGGCGATCGCACCGGGCATGCGGGCCGATCTGGTGCTCTACGACCTCAGGACGCCGAGCTTCGCGCCGCTCAACGACCCGGTCCAGCAGCTCGTGTTCTCCGAACGCGGGCGGTCGGTAGCGACCGTTCTGGTCGATGGCGCCGTGGTCTATGACGGCGGCCGCTACATTTCGGCCGATGCCGAAGCGGTGATCGCCCAGGCGCGTTCGATGCGCAACGCCCAGCGTGGACGCAACCGGCATCTCTACCGCTTTGCCGAGGCGCTGGTCCGCGCCCAGGAACGGGCGGGCACGGCGCATTAGAGGCGCATTAGGCTTGCCCGGCATCGGCTCTTCGCCCACCATCGCCACGGCACCGGACGGAGGTTGCGCAGACATGGCGGCGATGAGGGCAACCGGACTGGACATCCGCTGGGAGGCTGCAGACGGCACGCGCGTCCCCTTCGAGGTGTTCTGGGATGCGGATCTGTACGAGCTGGAGCTTGCGCGCGTCTTTGGCGGTGCGCACTGGCAGTATCTGGCCCTGGAGGAGGAGATCGCCGCGCCGGGGGATTATGCGACCACGTGGCTGGGCGAGCGCCAGGTGGTCGTCGCGCGCGGTCTGGACGGGCAGATCGGCGCCTTCGAGAACCGCTGTGCGCACCGCGGCGCGCAGGTCGTCACCCGGCTGCGTGGCAACACCCGGCAGTTCAACTGCCCCTACCACATGTGGTGCTACGACCATCAGGGCAACCTGACCGCGGTGCCGCAGCAGAACGGCATCAAGGGCAAGGGCGGCATGCCGGCGGACTTCGCGCGCGCCGGCAGGGGGATGCGCAAGCTGCGCACGGCGTGCTATCGCGGCCTGGTGTTCGGCACCTTCGCCGAGGAGATCGCGCCGCTGGAGGACTATCTCGGGGCGCACGCCCTGGCGCAGATCGACCGGATCACCGCCCGGCCGCTGCGCCGCCTGGGCTATTTCCGTCAGATGGTCGCGGCCAACTGGAAGCTCTATGCCGAGAACACCCGCGATCCCTACCATGCGCCGCTGCTGCACCTGTTCCATGTCAGCTTCGGCATCCAGACCCCGGCGATGAAGGGCGGCATCGTCCTGGGCGGCGAAGGCCAGCACAACTGCATCCTGGCGGTCGCCGATCCGCAGGACGCCCAGGACCACGCCCTGTTGAGCGAACAGTACAGCACCAACGACAAGTACCGGCCCGACTTCAAGCTCAAGGACCCCAGGCTGGTCCGCACGCGGCGTTCCTTCGAGGATGGCATCACCACGATGATCCTGTCGATCTTCCCCTCGCTGGTGATCGCCCAGGTCGATAACGCCTTTCAGATCCGCCATGTACGCCCCAAGGGACCGGACCGGTTCGAGATCTACTGGACCTATTTCGGCTTCGCCGACGCCGACGAAGGGGAGCATGCCGACAAGCTGCTGCTCGCCAACATGATCGGCCCGGCGGGGTTCATCTCCATGGAGGACGGCGAGGCCGCCCGCCTGGTCCAGAAGGCCGCGCGCACCCAGCGCGGCGACAGCGCGTTCATCGAGATGGGCGGACGCGACAAGCCCGCCGACCAGGACCACCTCGTCACGGAGGCCGCCATACGCGGCTTCTGGCAGTATTACCGCAAAACCATGGGGTTCGACCGGCAGGCGGCGGGGCGCGGCAATGGCGCAGAATGACCCGCAGGCCGGCGCGCCCTATGTCGAAATGCTGGCGCTTTACGCCGACTACGCGCTGGCGCTGGAGGAGCGCCGCTTCGAGGACTGGCCGGGCTGTTTCGCCGCGGAGTGCCGCTACGAAGTCCACTCGCGCGAGAACCGCGACCTCGGACTGCCCGGCGCGCTGATCATGTGCGACACCCACGGGATGATCGAGGACCGCATCGCGGTGCTGCACAACACGCTGACCTATCCCTATCTGCACATAAGGCACCTGGTCGCCAATTTGCGCGTGCACGAGACCGCGGATGATTTCTGGCGGACCGGCGCGAGCTACCTCGT